>JAWWPM010000068.1:0-3540 GCA_033854915.1 Nocardioidaceae bacterium | reverse complement strand
ACGGCCCGGTCGCCGAGGTCGAGCACCCTCGTCGAGGAGAAGGTGTGGTCGGGAATCACCAGCTCGGTGGCGATGACCTCGGGGCCGTGCGGGTCGTCGGACTCGGCGAAGCGCCCCTTCATGTACTCACCCTTCTCGGCGAGCATGGCCGCGGCGTCCTCGTGGGCGTGGATCGGCAGGTCGGGCGTCGCCTCGCGAAAGGCGGCGTTGCCGAAGGAGTGGTCCCAGTGCCAGTGGGTGTTCACCACGGCGGTCACGGCGCCGGCTCCGAGGCGGCGCAGGTCGTCGAGCACGACCCGCCCAGCGGCCGTCGAGCCGTGCGTGTCGACCACCACCAGCCCCCGGTCGCTGCCGATCGCGGTCACGTTGGCATCCGCCCACTCGTAGCGCGCCACCCAGACGCGTTCGGCGACCTCCTGGAAATCCGGCACGACCGCGATCCTAGTAGTCTTGGCACTCCCGGGCGGTGAGTGCCAGCCGGGTCCGACGGCGGCGGAGGTGACGAATGCAGGACGAGCGACGACTTGCGGTGCTCCGCGCGATCGTCGAGGACTACGTCGCCACCCAGGAGCCGGTCGGCTCCAAGGCGCTGGTCGAGCGGCACGGCCTCGGGGTCTCCCCTGCGACGGTCCGCAACGACATGGCTGCGCTGGAGGAGGAGGGGCTGATCACCCAGCCCCACACCAGCGCGGGCCGGGTGCCGACCGACAAGGGCTACCGGCTCTTCGTCGACCGGCTGACCACGATCAAGCCGATGAGCGCGGCAGAGAAGCGCGCCATCGCCACCATCCTGGACGGCGCCGTCGACGTCGACGACGTCGTACGCCGTTCGGTGCGGCTGCTCGCCCAGCTCACCCACCAGGTCGCTCTCGTGCAGTACCCCACGCTCAACCGCTCCACGGTGCGGCACGTCGACCTGGTCGGGCTGACCGAGACCCGGGTGCTGGTCGTGGCGATCCTGAGCAGCGGGCGCGTCGAGCAGCGGCTCGTCGAGCTGGACCGGCCGCTCGACGACGACGCCGTCGCCGACATCCGGGGCCGGGTGGCCGGCGTCATCACCGGCCGGATCATCGCCGAGGCGACCGCTGCGCTCGGCGACCTGGCCGCTCCACCGGGCGACGACGCCGGACCCCAGTCGCTCGTCGTCGACGCCCTCGTCGACGCCATGTCGGACCACCGGTCGTCCGAGCGCGTCGCCGTGGGCGGCACCGCCAACCTGGCCCGCTTCGGCGACAGCTTCGAGGTCTCGGTCCGGCCGCTCCTCGAGGCGCTCGAGGAGCACGTCGTCCTGCTCAAGCTCCTGGGCGAGGCCCAGACCGGTGGCGCGGTGACCGTCCGCATCGGCCACGAGGGCCCCTACACCGAGTTCGCGACCACGAGCGTCGTCGCCACCGGCTACGGCCCGGGCCAGGAGGCCGTGGGCAACCTCGGCGTGGTCGGCCCCACCCGCATGGACTACCCCGGCACCATGGCCTCGGTCCGTGCGGTCGCCCGTTACGTCTCCCGCATCCTGGACGAAGCCTGAGGACATGTCTCCCGATCCCGATCTGTATGCCCTGCTCGACGTCTCGCGGGACGCCGACCCGGACACCATCAAGAAGGCCTACCGGCGGCTGGCCCGGCAGCTGCACCCCGACGTCAACCCCGACCCGGAGACGCAGGAGAGGTTCAAGGAGATCTCGCGCGCCTACGAGATCCTCAGCGACCCGCAGAAGCGGGCTGTCTACGACCGCGGCGGCGACGCCTTCGCCGGGGCCGGGGGCTACGGCGCCGGCTTCTCCTTCACCGACATCATGGACGCCTTCTTCGGGGGCCAGGGCGGCGTCGGCGGTCAGGGCCGCGGCCCCCGCCCGCGAGTGCACCGCGGCCAGGACGCGCTGATCCGGATGGAGGTCTCGCTCGCCGAGGCGGCGTTCGGGGTCTCCCGCGAGCTCAAGGTCGACACCGCCGTGGTCTGTACGACGTGCCAGGGCGAGGGCACCGCGCCGGGCACCCACCCGATCCCGTGCGAGACCTGCCGCGGCTCGGGCGAGGTCGCCCACGTGCAGCGCTCGTTCCTCGGCGAGATCCGCACGCTGCGGCCGTGCTCGGCCTGCAGGGGCTACGGCACCCTGATCCCCGACCCCTGCCGCGAGTGCTCAGGCGAGGGCCGGGTGCGGGCCCGTCGTTCGCTGACCGTCAAGATCCCGGCCGGCGTCGACAACGGCACCCGCGTCCAGCTGGCCGCGCAGGGCGAGGTCGGCGCCGGCGGTGGGCCGCCGGGCGACCTCTACGTCGAGGTGCTGGTCGCCCAGCACCCGGTGTTCACCCGCGAGGGCGTGACGCTGCGCTGCGAGGTCAGCGTCCCGATGACCGCCGCCGCGCTCGGCACCACGCTCACGCTGCCGACCCTCGAGGCCGACACCGAGTCGGGCGCCGGCTCCGGTGTCGAGACCAGCTTCCAGCTCGAGATCAAGGCGGGCACGCAGTCGGGCAGCGAGCACACCCTGCGCGGCCGGGGGGTCCCGGGTCTGCGTGGCGGGCGCGGCGACCTGGTGGTCACCGTGCTGGTCGACACCCCGACCCGGCTCGACGCCCGCCAGGAGGAGCTGCTCCGCGAGCTCGCCGCCATCCGGGGCGAGGAGAAGCCCGACGGCAACCTCTCACCCGGGGGTCGCCCGTCGGTCTTCGGCCGGATCCGCGACGCATTCAAGGAACACTGAGTCCCGATGTCGCTGCCGGTGCACTGGGTGCCGTCCCTGGGCGCTGTCCACGCCGGTGACACGGTGCTGGTCGAGGGCGACGAAGCCCATCATGCGGTGGCCGTACGCCGTCTGCGCGTCGGCGAGGCGGTCGTCCTGACCGACGGCGCCGGCACCACCGTCACCGGCACCGTCGCGGCGACCGGCAAGCGCGAGCTGACCGTCGAGGCGGTCGAGGTGGTGACGGCCTCGGCACCCGACCCGGCGCTGACGGTCGTGCAGGCACTGCCGAAGGGCGACCGCGGCGAGCTCGCCGTCGAGGTGCTCACCGAGATCGGGGTCGCGACCATCGTCCCGTGGGCCGCGAGCCGGTCGGTCGCGGTGTGGAAGGGCGAGCGGGCGGAGAAGTCGCTGGCGCGCTGGCGCAGCACCGCGCGCGAGGCGGCCAAGCAGTCGCGGCGGGCCTGGTTCCCCGAGGTGACCGGCCTGGCGTCGACCCCCGACGTGGTGGCGCTGCTCGCGGCGGCCGACCTGGCCGTCGTACTCCACGAGGAGGCGACGGCATCACTGTCGTCGCTCGACGTGCCGGCCACCGGCTCCGTCGTGGTCGTGGTCGGCCCCGAGGGCGGGCTCACCGCCGACGAGGTGGCGGCCTTCGCCGCGGCCGGCGCGGTGCCGGTACGCCTCGGCGCCGAGGTGCTGCGTACCTCCACGGCCGGCCTCGCCGCCTGTGCCGGGCTGCTGGCGCGGACCCGCCGGTGGGGCTGGTCGGGCGGCGGTGGGTGAGCCACCCGTTTCGACTCGCCGAACCGTGGCTGAGGCGCCGCCGGTCCGGGGCGGCCCGTGGGGCACGCCTACT
>JAWWPM010000067.1:0-4255 GCA_033854915.1 Nocardioidaceae bacterium | reverse complement strand
CGGTGGCGGTGATCTCGCTCCCCTTGGGCAAGCTCGGCCGTGCCGTCGAGGTCGCCGACCCCGACGAAGAGCGTCCGGCCCGCATCGACACCCCCCTGCAGACGATCGGCAGCACCCCGTCGGCCGGGATGACGGGCGGCGACACGATCGACCTCTCCGACGTCCCGATGCTGGCGGCGCTGCCGGTCGCGGCCCGAGCCCGGCTGCAGGCCGCCGTCCGGGTGGTGGTCGTGCCGGCCGGGACCTGGCTGATGCGCGCCGGCGACCCGGCGGGCTCGGCCTACGTCGTACGCCGTGGCCGGCTCGAGGTCGAGGTGAACGGTCGCCTGGTGCGCGAGCTCGGGCCCGGGGAGGTGCTCGGCGAGCTCGCCCTGCTGACCGGCGAGGAGCGGTCGGCCAGCGTGCGGGCACGCCGCGACTCGACGGTCCTGGAGGTGCCGCGCGAGGCGTTCGAGGACCTGCTCGCCACCGACGCGACGGCCTCGCGGGTAGTGCTGACCCAGGTGGCCGAACGGCTGCGCACCGCGGGCGGCCCGACCCAGAAGGCGAGGCCCGCCCAGCCGACGGTGATCGCCGTGATCGGGCTGCATCCCGGTGCGGGCGCGGCCGAGGTGGCCGATGTCCTCGGCCGGCGGCTGGCCGTCCACCACCGTGCCGGGCTGCCCGGTGTGGTGGGCCCCGACGGGCTCGACCGGGCCGAGCGGGAGCACGACCGGGTCGTGCTGGTGGCCGAGAGCGCCGACGACGAGGCACAGCCCGGCTGGTACGACTTCTGCCTGCGCCAGGCCGACGCCGTCGTCCTGGTGGCCCGCAGCGACACCACGCCCAGCACCGGCGCCGTGACGCCGGCTCCGCTGCGCCAGCCCGACGTCGTACTGGTGGGGACGGCGCCGAGCCCGGCCGACCTCGCCGAGTGGGCAGCGGTCACCGATGCCTGGCAGGTCACCCTCGTCGACGACGACCTCACTGCCGGTCTCCGAGCCCTGGCGGACCGCTTGGCCGGCCGCTCCCTGGGCCTCGTCCTCGCCGGCGGCGGTGCGCGCGCGTTCGCCCACGTCGGCGTGCTGCGGGAGCTGGAGGACCAGGGGCTGCACGTCGACCGGCTGGCCGGGAGCAGCGTGGGAGCGATCGTCGCCGCGCTGTACGCCGCGGGTCGCGACGGAGCTGCGCTGGAGGAGACGTGTTACGCGGAGTTCGTCAGGCGCAAGCCCTTCTCCGACTGGGGCCTCCCCTCCGCGTCGCTGGCCCAGGGCAAGCGCATGCACGACGCGGTGGTCCGCAACTTCGGGGAGACGGTCATCGAGGGACTCCCCCGCCAGCTGCACATCGCCAGCACCGACCTGGTGACCCGGACCCGGCACGTGCACCGACGAGGCACGGTGGGACGGGCGACGACGGCGTCGGCGCGGCTGCCCATCCTGTTCGCACCGATCCCCGACGACAGCGGCCGCCTCCTCATCGACGGCGGTGTCCTCGACAACCTGCCGGTCGACCTGCTGACCGAGCGGGACGAGGGTCCGGTGGTCGCGGTCAACATCTCGATGGGCGGCGGAGGAGCGGGCGGGCGTGCGCGCACTGGTCGTCCGCGGGTACCGGCGCTCGGAGAGACCCTCCTCCGCACGATGATGATCGGGAGCGGAGGTGCGGTGGCGGCCGCCCGGGCCGAGGGCGCATGGGTGGTGACGCCGCAGACGCTCGGGGTGGGGCTGCTGGAGTTCCACCAGCTCGACCGCATGGTGACCGCCGGGCGGGTCGCGGCGCGGGTCCTCCTCGAGCAGGTCGGTGACGACCTCGGCTCACCCCACGTCGTACCGGACGACGAGGTGGTCGAGCCCGATCCGCCGCATGCCGCGAGCGAGCTGGCCCCCGCCTAGCGACGTACGACGTCGAGCGTCATGCCCTCGCGGGCGACCACGACGTTCACCGAGGGGTCCAGCGTGGGCGCCCACGAGGCGATCTTGTCCAGGGCCGGGTCGGTGCGGGTCGGCGAGTGGTGGAAGAGCACGACCGTGCCCGCCCCGCATTCGCGCCCCAGCTTGATGGAGTCCTCGACCGTCGCGTGTCCGTAGTCGACAGCCACCGGCCGCTCGCCCTCGAGGAACTGCGCGTCGTGGACGAGCACGTCGACCCCGGCCAGCATGGACCTCAGCTCGTCGGAGATCCCGGCCTCGGGCGCGTGGTCGGGCAGGTAGGCCAGCGAGCCGCGCTCGTCGTCCACCCGCAGGCCGAACGTGCGTCCACCCTTGTGCTCGATGTCGACGGCCGTGATCGCAAAGCCCTGCACCTCGTGCCGGCCGCCCGCGAGCGCATGGAAGGCCCAGGTGCCGTGCAGGCCCTCGGGCGGGATCGGGAACGACGGGGGCGCGAACGCCTGCGCGAGCAGGTCGCGACCGGACAGCCTGTCCTGCTCCGGCACGTAGAGGTCGACGCGTGCCGCCTCGCGGTCCCCGGCGCCGAAGAACGGCAGCCCCATCATGTGGTCCCAGTGCAGGTGGCTCAGCACGATCGAGCCCTGGAACGCCTCGCCGCCGAGGATTCCGGTCAGCGACCGCAGGCCGGTGCCCGCGTCCAGGACCAGGGTCGGCCGGTCGCCGCCCTCGGGGGTGATCGCGACGCAGGACGTGTGCCCGCCGTACCTCACGAAGTCGGGGCCCGGGGCAGGAGTGGACCCACGCACGCCGAGCAGCTGGATCCTCACCGGGCGCTCACGCGCGGCAGCGTAGCAGCGGGCCCGCGACGCGATCTGTCAGCAACCCGTCACATCTGAAGACGCTGAAAAGCCGGTGCGCTTGCCTGGCCTCGAGACGACGATGACCATGCCGCACCACCCGGGTCCGGCCGGTGAGAGGAGCAGTGTCGTGTCCACACAGAGCCACCCCGAGGCGGACGGGGTGACCATCGAGGAGTACGCCGGACCACGCCGCGACCTGGCCTGGTCCTTCCGTGAGGCGGAGGACTCCGAGAGCCTGCTCGCGGCCTACCTCGACCTCGGCCGCGTGTGGGTCGCCCGCGACGCCGCCGGCGAGGTGCTCGGCCACCTGCAGGCGGTGCCCCTGGACGAGCCGGGCACCTGGGAGGTCACCAACACCGCGGTGGTCGAGGCCGCCCGGGGTCGCGGGATCGGGCGTCGCCTGCTCGAACGGACCGTGGTCGAGGCGGAGACGGCCGGCGTGAAGCGCATCGTGCTGGCGACCGGCGCGGCCGACATCGGCAACCTGCGGTTCTACCAGCGCTGCGGCTTCCGGATGACCCGGGTGGTCCACGACGTGTTCGTGCCCGCGAACGGCTATCCCGACGACCTCCTCGTGGACGGGATCCCGCTGCGCGACCAGGTCTGGTTCGAACGCGTGCTGTGAACGCCACCGACGACGACCTCTACCTGATCGGCGCCGAGACCTCGGTGGCGTGCTGGGGCGAGTACGCCCGGACCACGCCGGGAGGGGCGGTCCACCGAATGGCTGGTGCCGACGCCGCGGTGTTCCCGAACGGCCCGGAGCGCGAGGTCTTCAACAACGCGATCGTCGCGCGCGGTCTGGCGCCCACCGCCCGCTCGGCGGCCCTGGACGCCGTGGCCGGCACCTACGCGGCCGCCGGCGTCACGTCGTACGCCGTGTGGGTGCACGAGTCCGACCTCGCGATGGGCGAGGCGCTGACCGACCGCGGGTTCGGCCACCAGGAGACGACGTGGGCGATGGGTCTGGACCTCGACGAGCTGTCGGCGGAGCCGCCGGCGGTCGACCTCGGGCCCGACGACTGGGGGGAGTACCTGCGGATCCTCGAGCTCCCGCCCGGGCTGCTCACCGGCGCCGATCCGGCCGCCTTCCAGGTGCTCGTCGGCCGCCTCGACGGTGCCGGCGCTGCCACCGCGATGGCCTACGACCACGCCGACGACTGCGGGCTCTACAACATCGCGACGCTCGAGCCGGCGCGGCGACGCGGCCTCGGAGCCGGCCTGGTCGCGACCCATCTGCAGCGCGCCCGCGCCCGCGGTCGTCTGACCGCGACCCTGCAGTCGACCGAGATGGCCCGCGGCGTCTATGCGTCGGTCGGCTTCCGCGACCTCGGCCGGATCCTGGAGTACGGGCCGCCGCCTCAGAAGATCGCGTAGACCTTCCGCACCGTCTCGTGGATCTCCCACGTGCCCGACCAGCCGAGCGGGAAGACCGCGACGTCGCCGGCGGCGATCTCGGTCGGCTCTCCGCCGTCGGGGGTGACCGTCATCCGGCCGGCCACGAGATGGATGACCTCGTGCGTC
>JAWWPM010000066.1:0-5553 GCA_033854915.1 Nocardioidaceae bacterium | reverse complement strand
GGCGCACCGGCTCGTTGCCGCGGAAGCTGAAGCTGATGTTGGAGACGCCGCCCGACACCCGGGCGTGGGGCAGCATCTGCTTGATCGCCCGCGTCGCCTCGATGAAGTCGACGGCGTAGTTGTCGTGCTCCTCGATCCCTGTCGCCACGGCGAAGATGTTGGGGTCGAAGATGATGTCTTCCGGCGGGAAGCCCACCTTGTCGACCAGGATGCGGTAGGCCTTCTCGCAGATCTCGATCTTGCGGGCGGCGGTGTCGGCCTGGCCGTCCTCGTCGAAGGCCATCACCACCGCGGCCGCGCCGTAGCGGCGGCACAGGCGGGCGTGCTCGATGAACTTCTCCTCGCCCTCCTTCATCGAGATGGAGTTGACGATCGCCTTGCCCTGCACGCACTTGAGGCCGGCCTCGATCACCTCCCACTTGGAGGAGTCGACCATCACCGGCACCCGGGAGATGTCGGGCTCGGAGGCGATCAGCTTCAGGAAGCGGTCCATCGCGGCGACGCCGTCGATCATGCCTTCGTCCATGTTGACGTCGATGACCTGCGCGCCGGCCTCGACCTGCTGGGCCGCGACGGTGAGCCCCGCGTCGTAGTCGCCGTCCTTGATCAGCTTGCGGAAGCGCGCCGAGCCGGTGATGTTGGTGCGCTCGCCGACGTTGACGAACAGGCTCTCCTCGGTGATGGTGACCGGCTCGAGGCCGGAGAGCCGGAGCGCCGGGCGGATCTCCGGGACGCTGCGCGGCGTCACGCCCTTGGCGGCGTCGGCGATCGCGGCGATGTGCTCGGCCGTGGTGCCGCAGCAACCCCCCACGATGTTGACCAGGCCGCTGGTGGCGAACTCCCCCACGATCCCGGCCATGTGGTCCGGCGTCTCGTCGTACTCCCCGAAGGCGTTGGGCAGGCCCGCGTTGGGGTGCGCGGAGACGAACGTGTCGGCGACCCGGGACAGCTCGGCGACGTAGGGGCGCAGCTCCTCGGCGCCGAGCGCGCAGTTGAGCCCGACCGCGAGTGGGCGGACGTGGCGGACGGAGTTCCAGAACGCCTCGGTCACCTGGCCTGACAGCGTGCGCCCGCTGGCGTCGGTGATGGTGCCGGAGATGATCACCGGCCAACGTCGCCCGTGCTCGTCGAAGAGGGACTCGAGGGCGAAGATCGCTGCCTTGGCGTTGAGGGTGTCGAAGATCGTCTCGACCAGGAGCAGGTCCGCGCCGCCGTCGACCAGGCCGCGGGCCTCCTCGAGGTAGGCCTCGACCAGCTCGTCGAAGGTGACGTTGCGGGCGCCGGGGTCGTTGACGTCGGGCGAGATGGAGGCGGTCTTCGACGTCGGGCCGAGCGACCCGGCAACGTAGCGCGGGAGATCGGGCGTGGTCACCGCGTCGACGGCCTCGCGGGCCAGGGTGGCGGCGGCGACGTTCATCTCGTAGGCGATGTCCTCGAGGCCGTAGTCGGCCTGGGAGATGCGGGTGCCGTTGAAGGTGTTGGTGCAGATGATGTCCGCGCCGGCCTCGAGGTAGGCGCGATGGATGCCGCGGATCACGTCAGGGTTGCTCAGCGAGAGCAGGTCGTTGTCGCCGCCGAGATCCCCGTCGTACGACGCGAAGCGGTCGCCGCGGTAGTCGGCCTCGGCGAGCTTGTGTGCCTGGATCATCGTGCCCATCGCGCCGTCGAGCACCAGGATCCGTTCGCGCAGGAGCTCCCCGAGCTCCATGCTGGCATCCGGACGGTGGGACGGCTGGGTCACGGTCAGACACTCCTCTGGTCGCGTTGGGTGATCAGCCTAGGAACGGCGTCCGACCCGTGGACTGCGTTCCCGCATCGTGACACCGCCGCGAGCGGCCCGCGAAATCCCCGGGGCACCGATGGCAGCGCTCCCGCTGGGCGAGGTGACTAGTGTTGCCGCGTGATCGAGATCGAGGAGATCGACGACCTGGTGGAGCCCGTGGTGATCGCGGCGTTCGAGGGCTGGAACGACGCCGCCGACGCCGCCTCGTCGGTGATCGACCACCTGATCCGGGTGTGGGACGCCCGGATCATCGGGGCCATCGACCCCGAGGAGTTCTACGACTTCCAGGTCAACCGCCCGATCGTGGGCGCCGACGCGCTCGGTCACCGCCGGATCACCTGGCCGAGCACCCAGGTCGCGGTGGCCTCGCCGCCCGACCTCGACCGCGACGTGATCCTGATCCGCGGCATCGAGCCCAACATGCGCTGGCGCCAGTTCTGCGCCGAGCTGCTGGCCGCCTGCGACGACCTCGGCGGCGAGCTGGTGATCACGCTGGGCGCCCTGCTCGCCGACACACCGCACACCCGCCCGATCCCGGTGACGGGCACGGCGACCGAGCCCGACCTGGTGGACCGGCTCAACCTGGAGCAGTCGACCTACGAGGGCCCGACCGGCATCGTCGGCGTCTTCCAGGACGCCTGCGTGCGGCTCGACGTGCCGTCGGTGTCCTACTGGGCCGCCGTACCGCACTACGTCTCGCAGCCGCCCTGCCCCAAGGCGACCCTCGCGCTGATCGGCCAGCTCGAGGATCTGCTCGAGGTCAGCATCCCGCTGGGTGACCTGCCCGAGGACGCCCGCGCCTGGGAGCGCGGCGTCGACGAGCTGGCCGAGGAGGACGAGGACGTCGCCGACTACGTGCGCGCCCTCGAGGAGACCCGCGACACCGCCGACCTGCCCGAGGCCACCGGAGAGGCGATCGCCCGGGAGTTCGAGCGCTACCTCAAGCGACGTACCGAAGAGGGCTGAGCCCAGGTCTGGCCGCTGAGACGTGCCGTTTGGTTCCAAACCGCAACTGTCGAGGCTCAGAGCGCCAGGCCGAGCGCCGCGTCGAGCACCGTCGCGATGCACGCGGCAGCGTCCGGGTCGCTGGTCTCGGCGAGGCCGTCGACGCCGAGGGTGGCGTCGACCCAGGCGTCAACCGCGGCCACCGCCGCGGGTGCGTCGAGGTCCGCGGCGAGGGCGCCGAGTACGGCGTCCACGACGGGCGCGGCCGGCGCGCCGGCTCCGAGGGCGACGGCCCGGCGCCAGCGCTCGAGCAGGTCGACGGAGCTCCAGAGGTCCTGGTCGGTCCACTCCCAGTCGCCGCGGTAGTGGTGGCGCAGCAGGGTCAGCCGGATCGCCATCGGGTCGACGTCGCTGTTGCGCAGCGCGGAGACGAAGACCAGGTTGCCGCGCGACTTCGACATCTTCGCGCCGTCGTACCCGACCATGCCGGCGTGCACATAGGCCTGCGCGAACGGCACTCCGGTGAGCACCTGGGCCTCCGAGGCGCACATCTCGTGGTGCGGGAAGACCAGGTCGGAGCCCCCGCCCTGCACGTCGAAGGTGTCACCCAGGAGGTCGAGCGCCATGGCCGAGCACTCGACGTGCCAGCCCGGGCGCCCCGGGCCGAACGGACTGTCCCAGGCCGGCTCACCCGGTCGCTCCGCGCGCCAGACCAGGCAGTCGAGCGGGTCCTTCTTGCCCGGACGCCCGGGATCGCCGCCGCGGTCGGCGTACACCTCGAGCATCTGGTCGCGGGTCCAGCCCGACTCCTCGCCGAACGCCGGGTCGGCCGCGACGGAGAAATAGAGGTCCTCGTCGACGGAGTACAGCGCTCCGGTCTGCTGCAGCCTCCCGATCAGCTCGACGATGAGCGGGATCGACTCGACCGCGCCACGGTAGTGCTCCGGCGGTAGGACGCGCAGCGCCGCCATGTCCTGGCGGAACAGCTCGGTCTCGCGCTCGGCCAGGTCGCGCCAGTCGACGCCCACCTTGGTCGCCCGCTCCAGCAGCGGGTCGTCGACGTCGGTCACGTTGAGCACGTAGGTGACGTCGTGGCCGGCGTTGCGCCACGCCCGGTTGAGGAGGTCGAAGGCGACGTAGGTAGCGGCGTGGCCCATGTGGGTGGCGTCGTACGGCGTGATCCCGCAGACGTACATGCGGGCTGCGCCGGTCGGACGGGTCTCGAGGAGCCCGCCCGTGGCCGTGTCGTGCACCCGCACCTCGGGGCCCCGCACAGGCAGGCCGGACAGAGTGAGGGCAGGCAGATCCGGAGCTGGCCAGGCACGCATGGGGCGAGACTACGGCAGGGCTGAGCCGCCGCCGCGGGGTGTCAGAAGGGTGGCCACGGGATGGCCCGCCAGCCCTGGCCGGGCTCCGGCAGGGCCCCGACCCGGAGCAGTCGCTTCAGGCGCCGGCGGGTCGCCTCGACCTCGTGCCAGGTGACCAGGTCGACCAGACGCTCACCGAGGTCGTCCTCGAGGCGGTCGGCGAGCTGCTCGAGGACGGCGCGGTCCTCGTCGGTGAGGAGCTCCCCCGCCCAGCCCCACAACACGGTGCGCAGCTTGTGCTCGACGTGGAAGGTCAGCCCGTGGTCCACGCCGTACCGGTGTCCACCGGGCATGGCCAGCACGTGGCCACCCTTGCGGTCGGCGTTGTTGACGACGGCGTCGAAGACCGCCATCCGGCGCAGCTCGGCGGTGTCCTCGTGGATCAGCGAGACGACGTGGTCTCGGTCGTCGAGCCCGTCGAAGACGTGCCGCCAGCCCTCGGGCACCTTGTGTCCCGAGACCAAGGTGACCGCCTCCTGCACCGGGTCGGGCTCCTGCCAGAGCTGCACCATCCCGCGCCCGTGCGGCCCCTCGCGCTGGAAGGTGAGCGGCACGATGGCCCAACCGGTCGCCTCCGAGACCAGGTACGCCGCCTCCTCGCGGCCGGCGAGGGTGCCGTCGGGGAAGTCCCACAGCGGCCGCTCCCCGGCCACCGGCTTGTAGATCACCCTGCGCTCGCCGATCTCGCCCACGAACGTCGCGTTGGACGCCGGCATCACCCGGCCATGCAGGGTGAGCTGGCCGGTCAGCAGGATCGGGTCCATCTCAGGTGGGGTCGCGGCGGCGGAAGCCGTTCGCGCGGACGCACAGGTGCCCCTCGGGGTCGATCGGGTTGCCGCAGAACGGGCAGTCGGGACGGCCGGCCTCCACGACCAGAGCGGCACGGCGTACGAACGCGCGGGCGGGGCCCGCCTCGAGGCGGACCAGGAAGACCTCCTCGGGCTCCGACTCGTCCGGCTCGTCGTCGACGGTCTCGGTGAGCGGGAAGACCTCGATCACGACCCGCTCGATGCCGGGGTCCCAGGAAAGCGTCATGGTGCCGGCCCGGAACTGCTCCTCGATCGGCTGCTCCAGCGGTGCGGAGTCCTCGAGCCCCACCGGAGCCACCGCCGGGATCAGGATCTGGTTGTCGCCGGCCGCCATCACCTCGTCGAGGAGCTCGTCGACCCGCTCGGCCAGCACGACGACCTGCTGCTTCTCCAGGGCGACGCTGACCAGGCGAGGACCCGAGCGCGCCTGGAGGAAGAACGTCCGCCCTCCCGGCTCGCCCACGGTCCCCGCGACGAACCGCTCGGGTGGGTCGAACTCGTGGATCACCGGCATGGCCCCACCTTAGGCAGAGGCCGAAGCAGGCCCGGCGCCGCCGCCCACCTCGGCGCCACGCGCGGGTTTCCGCCGGCCCTTGGCGGTCTTCGGCGGCGCCAGCCACGACAGGTCGCCCTCGTGGGTGTTGCTGGC
>JAWWPM010000065.1:0-3034 GCA_033854915.1 Nocardioidaceae bacterium | reverse complement strand
GGGTCTCCGGCTCCGAACGGGATGATGTCGGTGTCCTTGATCACGGGTGGCCCGGCGATCGTGAACGCCTTGCCCTGCACCAGGATCGCGGTGCCGTGCGGGATGGAGGCCATCCGGACGACCGTCGGCGGCTCCTTCGGTGCGGTGGTCGCCGGCACCGTCGCCCAGATGCCCGGCTCCAGGTGGATGCCGGCGGACAGGGCACTGTCGGAGATCTGCTGGAGGTAGTGGACACCGAACATCTCGATGTCCTTCTGGTCGAGCCCGCGGTTGGGGATCGCACCGGGGATCTCCTCGAACTCCAGCGTCTCGGACGTCAGGTTGAGCTCGAGGAAGCGGTCCTGGGCGCCCGAAGGGAAGTGCGGCCGCCAGATGGTGTTGAAGCCGGTGCCGACCCAGGTGCCGGGCAGCGCGGCGAGCGGGCCCAGCGGATCGTCGATGCTGGCGAACGGGTGCTGCTGCGCGTCTTCGACCGCGGGGAGCGGCTCGAAGGCGAAGTCGGTCTCGAGATTCATGGGGCTCTCTCCTCGTGTCGGCATCGGGTCCCGTGCCCGGAGCTCTCCTTGTCAGGAGCCCCCGGGGTCGACGGGAGATACGTGGGGTGTGACGGCCCGTGGGGGCGTGGGGTTGCGTCTGGCTCAGCCGTAGAGGCGGTCGATCACGTCCGCGTACTTCGCGTGTACGACGCGCCGCTTGAGCTTGAGCGTGGGGGTGAGCTCCTCCGACTCGGCGGTCCACTCCACCGGGAGCAGCTCGAACGCCTTGATCTGCTCGGGCCGCGACAGCCGGGCGTTGGCCTTGTCGACGGCGTCCTGGGCCATCGCCAGGATCCCCGGCTTCGCGGCGAGGTCGGCGAGGTCGGTGAACTCGATGCCGCCCATCCGGGCGATCACCGGCGCGACCTCGCCGTCCAGGGTCAGCACGGCCACGACGTACGGCCTGTTGTCGCCGAACGCGAGCGCGTGCCCGACGATCGGCGACTCCTTGAGGTAGCTCTCGATGTTGGACGGCGCGATGTTCTTGCCGGCCGAGGTGATGATCAGCTCCTTCTTGCGGTCCACGATGGACAGGAAGCCGTCGTCGTCGATCGCGCCGATGTCGCCGGTGTGCAGCCAGCCGTCGGCGTCGATGAGTTCGGCGGTGGCCTCGGGGCGCTGGTGGTAGCCGACGGTCATGATCGGGCCGCGGGCGAGCACCTCGCCGTCGTCGGCGATCCGGATCTCGATGCCGGGATAGGGCCGGCCGACCGTGCCCAGCTTGAACGCGCCGGGCCCGCACGCCGTCGCACCCCCGCAGGTCTCGGTCATGCCCCAGATGTCGTAGATCGGCAGCCCGAGCCCGGCGAAGAACCGGGCCACGTCCAGTGGCATCGGCGCGGAGGCCGAGCCCGCCCAGATCACCTGGTCGAGCCCGAGCATCGCCCGGATCGGCCGGAGCACCGCGGTGTCGGCAGCCTCGAAGCGCGCCTGCAGGTCCGGCGACGTGGTGTGGCCGACCTGGAGCGACTCGACGTACTCCGCGCCCACCCGCATGGCGCCCTCGACCGCGGCCTTCTTGCCTGGGTCCTGCTCCATCGCCAGCAGTCCGGAGACCCCGGACTGGATCTTCTCCCAGACCCGCGGCACCCCGAAGAACTGGCGCGGGTGCACGTCACCGAGCGCCCCGAGCAGCAGGGACGGGTCGGCGACGAGGTGGATGTGGACGTCGCCGTAGTGCTGGGGGATGTAGAGGGTCAGGATCCGCTCGGCGATGTGGGCGTAGGGGAGGTAGGAGACGGTGAGGTTGTTGCCCTCCAGCCCGGTGATCCGCAGCCCGCCCTCGCAGTCGAAGAGCACGTTGCGATGGCTCAGCTCGACGCCCTTGGGGTCGCCGGTGGTGCCGGAGGTGTAGAGGATCGTGGCGGGGTCCTCGGCTCGGAGCGCGGCGGTCCGCGCGTCGACCTCGTCGCGGGGGGCCGCGCGGCCACGCTCGGCGAGGGCGTCCCACGTGGTGAAGCGGTCGTCCTCGAAGGTGGCGTCGCCGATGCCGACGACGGCGAGGACGCCGGACCCGGAGGTCAGTGCGGTACGCCAGCGGTCGAGGTGGTCGGCGGTCTCGACGAACACCGCGGCCGGCCGCGACTGCCCCGCGATGAAGGCGATCTGCTCGTGGGAGAGGGTGTTGTAGATCGACATCGGCACCGCCCCGGCGAGCATCGCGCCCATGTCCGCGACGATGTGCTCGATCCGGTTGGTGGCCATGATCGCGACCGTGCGACCCGGCTCGACCCCGAGGTCGACGAGGGCGGCAGCGACGTCGCGCGCCGCGTCGTACATCTGCTGCCAGGTGTAGGTGCGCCACTCCGCGCGGCCGTCGGCCTTGTCGCTGTACGCCGGGCGGTCGCCGTACGTCGCGACCGTCGCCGCGAGCGCGTCCGCAACCGTGCGCCCCCCGATCAGCTGCTCGATGTCAGCGCGGTCGGCGGCCAGGTCAGTGGTCATGCCGGTCATCGTGGCACTGCCGTGGGTGGCGCGGAAGCCTCGCGGAACGGCCTAGAACTCGGCGCCCTTGCGCCAGGCCATCTCCTGAAGCTCGAGGGTGTTGCCGTCCGGGTCGGAGAAGTCCGCTCCCTTGACGCCGCCGCCGAAGTCCTGGATCTCGCCGATCTCGACACCTCGGCCGACCAGCTCGGCACGTGCCTCGGCGATGTCCTCGACCACCAGGTGCACACCCCTGACGCTGCCGGGCTCTCCCGCATAGACGTCCAACCCGGTCCCGAAGCCGAGCGAGCAGCCCGAGCCCTCGGGGGTCAGCTGGACGATCCGGACCCCGTCGCTGGGCTGCACGTCGAAGTCCTGCCTGAAGCCGACCTTCTCGACGTAGAAGGCGATGGCCCGGTCCACGTCGGAGACCGGGAGCGGGATCAGCTCCACCTTCATCTTCATCGCGATCGAGCCTCCCTGGCTGTCAAGGAAGCGCGATCCTTCCAGACGGATGCCGTCCGCGTCAGAGGCCGAGGGAGCGGCCGATGATCTCCTTCTGGATCTCGGTGGTG
>JAWWPM010000064.1:0-3487 GCA_033854915.1 Nocardioidaceae bacterium | reverse complement strand
GGCCTCGGCCGACCGCTCGGGGACGGCGAGCGGTGCTCGCGCAGCTCGCAGGGCAGGCACTTGTCGTAGGCCGCCACCGCCCGGCCTCGGTGAGGGCTCGCGAGCAGGCTCGCTTCGCCGCTCGCTGCGGTCCCTCACGGTCCGCGACGCTGATGACGAGCGCCGCGGACCGCCATCGAGTCCTGGGTCAGCAGGCCGGGATCTGCTTGTTGGTGAACTCGCCACCGTCGCCCGACTGGCCGCCGCCGATGCCGGCGTCCAAGGTGTACTTCGGGCCCTGCGGGAGCTTGACCGTGCCGACGTCGGAGAAGTGACCCCGGGTCAACACGCCGCTTCTCCAGCTGTCGAGCGTCTTGGCGCCCTTCTTCGCGTAGCCGGAGCCCTGCACGCGGGTCGTCGCGTTGGTCGCGTCGACCCGGAGCTTGACCTTCCAGGGGCCGGTCTGGGTCGTGGGGACCTTGCAGGCCTGGATCTTGGCGCCGTCGAACGTGACCAGGGTCTTCCAGTTGGGGCCGGACGCGTGAGCGCTCAGGGCCGGCCCGGTGAGGACGACGGTGAGAGTGGCAGCGGTGACGGCCAGAGCCCGAGAGGTGAAGGTCATGTGAGTCCTTTTCAGTGAGGTGGAGCGCGAACCTAACCCGGCCGTGCGCGGTATGTGGTCGATTGGCCCAGAAGCGACCGATCGGCCGCTTCTGGGCACTGGTCACGGAAGCCCGGGCATCGTGGTCCCGCCCTTCAGGGCGGGCTGGTGAGTGCCGAAAGACCGGTTGCCGGGTTGACGCTGGGCCGGCGGGAGGCAGCGCGAGTCGGGGCACTGGTGGTTCTGCTGCGTGGTGCTGGTGCCGGTACCGGCGGGTGCGTCGGTGCCGTCCTGCGAGACCGCGAAGCCGACGGCAGCGGCGCCGCCGAGGATCACGGCGGTCGCGGCGGCCGCGACCATCGCGGAGGTGTGGGTGAAGGAATGTTGCCTGGGCAGTGTGGTGGTCATGAGCTCGTCCTCTCGTGGGTCGCGTGTCGACCGTGTGAAGGAAGACGCTGTCGCTAAGACACCCCCGGCACATCGGGCAGATGCCTGACATCGGGCCCAGCGCTACGGTTCGGCTGTGGCGGTGCGACACCAGGTCCTGATCTCGGCCCACCGCTGTGGATACGCCGAGCTGAGCGCCGCCGGAGCGAGCGACCGGAGCCTCGAGAACACCGTGGAGGGCATCGCGCACGCGGCGGCTGTCGGGGCCGACTACGTGGAGTTCGACGTACGACGTTGCACCGACGGTGTGTGGGTTATCGCGCACGACCCCGGCGTCGGACCGGTCGGCGACCACGCCCTGATCCGGAAGCTGAGCTGGGCAGAGCTGCACGCGAAGGCGCCCGGGGTGCTGCGCCTCTCGGAGTTCCTCGAGGCACTGGCACCGACCGGGATCGGCGCCCACGTCGACATGAAGTTCGCGACGCCGCAGCACGACCGTGACGCCGGGCGCCTGTGGGAGATCGACCTGCTGGAGGTGCTGGTGGCCTCCGTCGACCCGGCCCGGATCATCATGACCACGGGCAACGGCGACGCCTCCAACGCGATGCGCGACTGGATCGTCGACCGCGACCTGCCGATCCTCGTGGGGCTCAGCATCGGCGCCAGCCTGCGCGGGCTGCCGTGGCGCGAGCGGGTCCGCAGCCTGTGGGGGCAGCTGTTCCCCCGCCAGCGCTTCGAGGCGTCCGGCGCCGATGCCGTCGCCGCCCACTACGCACTGGCCATGGCGCGGCTGACCCGCTGGACCGCCCGGATCGGCGTACCGCTGCTGGTCTGGACCGTCGACAGCCCCCGCCTGCAGCGCCGCCTCCTGCGCGACCACCGGGTCTGGATGATCACGACCAACTGGCCGGCCCGGGCCATCGCCCTGCGCGACGGCCGGCGCCGGTGAGCGCCTACTAGCGTGGCCCCATGCGCCCGACCGACGCCGAGATCACCCGCCACCACGACGACGACAGGCCCGACAGCGACGCCTGGGTCGAAGGCCGCGTGCAGACGGCCTACCACATCGAGGTGACCGAGTACGACGACCGCTGGCCGGCCGACTTCGACCGCGTCGCCGAGCGGATCCGCGGCGCCCTCGGCGACCGGGCGCTGGAGATCCACCACGTCGGCTCGACCTCCGTGGCGGGCCTCCCGGCCAAGCCGGTGATCGACGTCGACCTGGTCGTCGCCGACCCGGCCGACGAGCCGTCGTACATCCCGGCCCTCGAGGAGGCGGGCTTCGTGCACACGATCCGCGAGCCGTGGTGGCACGAGCACCGGCTCGTCAAGCATCGCGACCCGCTCACCTACGTGCACATCTTCGGTCCCGACTGTCCTGAGGTGATCCGGCACCTGATGTTCCAGGCGTGGCTGCGCGGGCATCCCGACGACCTCACGGCCTACGCCGAGGCGAAGCGCACCTCCGCCGCCGAGATGAACGCGCGTCCCGGCGGCGGCACCGGCATGGACTACAACCGGCACAAGGAGCCTGTGGTGCGGGCGATCTACGAGCGGATGTTCCGCACCCACGGGATGCTGCCGTGACCGAGATCCGGCCCGCGACCGAGGGTGACGTCGCAGGCATCGCGGCCATCTACGACGAGCAGGTACGCACCGGCATCTCGACCTTCGATCTCGAGCCGCCACCCGCGTCGTACTGGAGCCACCACCTCACCAGCCACGAGCCTGGCGACCACTTCCTGGTCGCCGACGACGGCGGCTCCGTGGCCGGTTTCGCCTACGCCGGCCGCTACCGGCCGCGGCCGGGCTACCGGCTCACGCGGGAGACGTCGGTCTACCTCGATCCCGCGGTCCGTGGGCAGGGGCTCGGCCGGCGGTTGTACGACGTCCTCCTGCCGCGGCTGAGCGCCGACGGCATGCACGTGGCGCTGGCCCTCGTCGCGCTTCCCAACCCCGCCAGTGTTGCCCTGCACGAGGCCTGCGCCTTCGTGCACCTCGGCACGATGCGCGAGGTCGGCCACAAGTTCGACCGGTGGATCGACACCGCGTGGTACCAACTCGCCCTGTGAGCGGGGCGCGGGATCTAAGGCCCGGAATACGGCATTCGGCGGATCCGCCGGCGGCGGCTCAGGGGCAGGCTCGTGGTGACCGGAAGGACCCCTTCCACCGAGGAGCACCCCATGAACCCCATCACCGCAAGCCCCGAGATGGCCCTGGCCATCGCCCACCGGACCATGCAGGACCGCCGCGAGGACGCCGCCCTCCGCGCGCAGCGCCGAGACGCTCGGCGCGAGCGACGGGCCCGGCTCCAGAGCGCCCGCGAATGGCGGCGCCTGTCGGCCAAGCCGAGCACGCCGACGATGCCCTGGTGGGCGGTCCGCTATCTCCACCCGTCCCGCTGAATCGCGCCCCGTCGGCCGGCCCGGGCCGCCGGCGCCCGGGCCGCCCCCCGCGCCGGCCGCCCCCCCGCGCTGGGCCGGCCGCCCGGCGGCCCCCCTCCGCGGGGGGGCGCCTCGG
>JAWWPM010000063.1:0-4795 GCA_033854915.1 Nocardioidaceae bacterium | reverse complement strand
GCCGGAACTCCGGACGACCCCCACGGCCACACCCGGAGACGTCATCTTCATCCGCGCCCTTCAGGACGTGCTGGCGCACCTGAACCGCACACCGCTGCGCCGGGTGACCGGCCGCTACGACCTCCGGACCCAGGCCGCGATCGAGGACTTCCAGCAGCAGAACGGCCTCTCGGCGAACGGCGTGGTGAACACGCCTACCTGGCGGAAGCTGAAGCAGCGCGGCTGTCAGCTCTACCCGTCCTGACCCGCCGCATCCACGAACGCATCGCCGACCAGCATCGGGACGACCCCGCTCACGTCGTACGCGGCAGCGATCGCGACGTCCCCGGCGAATCCCGCCGACACCAGCTCGCGTCCGCTGGCACAGGCCGCCAGAGCCTGCGCCAGCCCATCACGTACGGCGTCGAACGCCGCGCTGGCAGCTGTGGCCTCTGGGCTCGCGCCGTCCGGACCGAGCTCGGCGAGCACCGCGCCGGCACCCCAGAGGTCCTCGACGGCCGGCCGGAGTGACCCGTCGGGCCAGTGTTCGCCGCCGGCCACCACGGAGACCCGCCCCGGCCGATCACGCAGCCAGCGCCCGACCGCGACCGCGTTGCGGAGACAGGCGCCGACGACCGTCACCCCCGCGCCGGCGAGCCCGAGGCTGATCGCCGAGCCGTTCGGCGACGGCAGCACCACCCGCTCGATGCCGCTGACCCCGTCGAACGAGACCGGCGACAGGCTCACTGCCCCCGCGCCGAGGCCCTCGCTGCGCCCGGCCGCCAGCACCGCGTCGCGCTCGGCGGCGTACGACGCGGCATCCGCGGCCGCCCACGGGTAGGGAAGTACGGCGATGCCGCGCTCGACGGCGACGCACAGGGTCGTCGTGAACGACAGCACGTCGACCACGACGGCCACGTC
This sequence comes from Nocardioidaceae bacterium, assembly GCA_033854915.1. Lineage (GTDB taxonomy): Bacteria > Actinomycetota > Actinomycetes > Propionibacteriales > Nocardioidaceae > Nocardioides. The sequence goes on along the minus strand of JAWWPM010000063.1, from coordinate 3,895 downwards.
ACCGGGGCGCGCGTCGGCCACCATCGCGGCCGCGCCGGCCGGACCCCAGTCGAGCCGACGTGCGTACGACGCCTGCCCGTGCTCCGGGGCCGTCACCAGATCCGGACGCGGTCCTCGGGCTCGAGCCACAGGCCGTCACCCTGCTGGGTCCCGAAGACGGCGTGGAACTCGTCGAGGTTGCGCACGATGTTGGCCCGGAACTCCGGAGGGCTGTGGGGGTCGACGGTGAGGTACTGCTGGTCGAGCTCCTGGCGGCGCTTGGTCCGCCAGCAGTACGCCCAGTTGAAGAACAGGCTCTGCGCGCCCTCCAGGGTGACGTCACCGCCGGCCGCGATCGAGTAGGCCACGAGGGCGATGGTCAGACCGCCGAGGTCGCCGATGTTCTCGCCGACGGTCAACGCGCCGTTGACGTGCTCGCCCGGCAGGTTGCGCGGCGAGAACCCGTCGTACTGCTCGATCAGCGTCTTCGACTTCTGCTCGAAGGCCGTCTTGTCGTCGGGCGTCCACCAGTCGTGCAGGTTGCCGGCGCCGTCGTACTGCGCGCCCTGGTCGTCGAAGCCGTGCCCGATCTCGTGCCCGATCGCCGCGCCGATGCCGCCGTAGTTCTCGGCCATCTCGGCGTCCGGGGAGAAGAACGGCTTCTGCAGGATCGCGGCCGGGAAGCAGATCTCGTTCATGCCCGGGCGGTAGTAGGCGTTCACCGTCTGCGGCAGCATCAGCCACTCGTCGCGGTCGACCGGCGCGCCGACCTTGGCCAGCTGGCGACGCGTCTCGAAGGCGTTGGCAGCGGCGACGGTGCCGAGCAGGTCGTCGGGGGTGAACTCCAGCGAGGTGTAGTCGCGGAAGGTGTCCGGGTAGCCGATCTTCGAGCGGAAAAGGTCGAGCTTCTCGAACGCGCGCTGCTTGGTCTCCTCGCTCATCCAGTCCAGCGCGGTGATCGACTGCCGGTAGGCGGCGAGCAGGTTGCCGACCAGGTCCTCCATCATCGCCTTGGAGTCGGGCGGGAAGTGGCGGTCGACGTACACGCGGCCGACGGCCTCGCCGACCGAGCCCTCGACCAGCGCCACGCCCCGCTTCCAGCGCTCGCGGAGCTGAGGGGTGCCGGACAGGGTGCGGGCGTAGAAGTCGAAGTTGGCCTCGACGAACTCAGCGGAGAGGTACGGCGCGCAGGCGCGCACGACGCGGGCCAGCAGCCAGGTGCGCCAGTCCTCGATCGGGATCTCCTCGAGCGCCGTCGAGAGGTGCGCGAGGTAGGAGGGCTGGCGCACGCAGGTCTCGGAGATCGTCGCGCCGGAGCCCCCGAGGTTGCGGATGAAGACCTCCCAGTCGAAGGCCGGGCACAGCGCATGCAGCTCCTCGAGGGTGGTCAGGTTGTAGGTCTTCTGCACGTCGCGGGTCTCCGCGCGCTCCCAGTGCCCCTGGGCGAGCCGGGTCTCGACGCTCATCACCGTGGCGGCGGCAGCCGCGGGGTCGGCGTGCTCGATCAGGGTGAAGACGGTGGTCAGGAAGGCGACGTACTTCTCCCGGATGTCGGCGAACTTCTCGTCGCGGTAGTAGGTCTCGTCCGGAAGGCCGGTGCCGCCCTGCACGAGGTTGACCAGGCACCGGTCGGAGTCGCGGGCGTCGACGTCGACGTAGAGCCCGAACGGGCCGCTGCCGCCGAGCTGCTCGAACTCGCCGATGAAGGCCGCCAGGTCGCGGATGTCGCGCAGGCTCTCCACGGCGGTCAGCAGCGGCCGCATCGGCGCGGCGCCGCGGCGCTCCACGGCGTCCTCGTCCATGAACGACGCGTACAGGCAGGCGATCCGCATCGCGTCGTCGCCGAGGTCCTGCTCACCGGAGACGACCTTCTCGGCCAGCTCCTCGATGATCGCGCGGACCTGTGCCTCGGCCGCGTCGGCGAGCTGGACGAACGGCCCCCAGCTGCCCTTGTCGTCGGGGATCTCGGCCGTCTCCAGCCAGCGACCGTTGACATGCCCGAACAGGTCGTCCTGGGGACGGATGTCGGGGTCCATACCCGCAAGGGCGTCGTCGAGCGTGCTCATTCCAGCGAGCCTAGATGGAGGGCAGGGTCAGCGCACATGCACGACCGACTTGCCGAGGGTGCGACGGGCGTCCATGTCGCCCAGCGCGCGACCGAAGTCCTCGAGCGCGTACGTCGTGCCGATCGGCGGCCGGACGGCCCCGGAGTCGATCATCGGCAGCAGCCGCGACCACTGCTCGCGCATGTAGGTCGGGCGGATCATCGCGTAGCCGCCCCAGCCGACGCCGCGCACGTCGATGTTCGCCAGCAGCAGCCGGTTGACCCTCACCTCGGGGATGCCCTGGCCGGCCGCGAAGCCGACCACGAGCAGCCGACCCTGCTCGGCCAGGCAGCGCAGCGAGTCGGTGAAGACGTCGCCGCCCACCACGTCGAGCACGACATCGACGCCGCGGCCGCCGGTGAGCTCCTTGACGGCATCCTTGAAACCGTCGACGAGCACCGCCTCGTCCGCACCGGCGTCGCGCGCGAACGCCGCCTTCTCCTCGGTCGACACCACGGCCATGGTCCTGGCGCCGAGCCCGCGGGCCACCTGGAGGCTCGCGGTCCCCACGCCACCTGCCGCCCCGTGCACGAGCACGGTCTCGCCGGGCTTCAGGTCACCGCGCTCCTCGAGAGCGAACAGCGCGGTCAGGTAGTTCATGGGCAGCGCCGCACCCTCGTCGTACCTCAGCGAGTCGGGCAGCGCGAACACCGACGATGCCGGCAGCACGCAACGCTCCGCGGCGCCGCCGTAGGGCACCACCCCGACGACCCGGTCACCGGGAGCGAGATCGGGACGGCCGGCGTCGGCACCGACCGAGACCACCGTGCCGGCGACGTCGACGCCCAGGGTGAACGGCGGCTCCGGCTTGAGCTGGTACTCCCCCTTGCTCAGCAGCAGGTCGGGGAAGGAGATCCCGACGCTGTGCACCTCGACCAGCACCTCGCCGGGGCCGGGCGTCGGTTCGTCGACGTCGACCACACGGACGTCGTCGGGACCGGTGGGCGTGAGGACCTGGACGGCGCGCATGGGTTCATCCTGCCCAACATGGCGGAACCCAGCCGGGCCGGCCCGCGTCGGATCGGCATGCACCGTCGAGCCCGCCTGGCATCCTGCCTCGTCGCGCTGGTGCTCACCGCGTGCGGGCACTCGCCCTCGACGCGGGTCCTGCAGCCGGGGCGCGAGTCCCCGGTGGGCGACGTGGTCGCCTGCTGCGCAGCCCCCGCCAACGCCTCGGTGTCGGGCGCGCTGGTGGGCATCGGCGGCCCGGCGGGCGCCTCGGTGCAGCACTGGGCAGGGACCATCCACGTCCAGGGCAGCGAGTTCGCCACGATCTCCACGGACGGGCGCGGGCACTTCGCGATGCACCTGCCGGCGGGCAGGTACCGGTTCACCGCCACCAGCCCGTCGTACGACGACGGCACGGCCACCTGCCACGCCGTGCACGCGGTGGTGCTGCGCGCGCACACGACCGCGCACGTGCGGGTGATCTGCTCGCTGAAGTGATCAGCCGGTGCGGACCAGGGAGTTCATCTCGAAGTGCATCGGGTCGGTGTAGTGCCAGGTGCCCCCCCAGGTGAAGCCGAAGTGCTCGAAGACAGCCACCACCTCCCGGTCGATCTGCCCGACAGTGCCGCGCTCGTTCTCGGGCACGTTGAGGTCGAAGGCCAGCCCGAAGGCGTGGTTGGACAGCGTCGTGGTGCCGGCGATGAAGCGTGGCACGTAGCAGCCGCCGTACTGGCCAGGGTGGATCGCCGAGGTCAGGCCGCGGGAGACGATCTCGAGCAGGGCCGCCCTCAGCTGGGGGAAGATCAGGGTGTTGCAGGTCATCGGCCCGATGATCGGCATGGTCTCGGTCGAGATGTGGGAGG
>JAWWPM010000062.1:0-7858 GCA_033854915.1 Nocardioidaceae bacterium | reverse complement strand
GTGCGTCGTAGCGCCACCAGTCTCGTCCTGGTGGACGGGAGCAGGCGCGAGGCCCAGCGCTTCGCGACCCTCGCGCGCACGGCCGTACCCCAGGTCCGGGCCGTCCTGCCCCGTTGGGCCGGCGGGCTGGTGCTGGAGGTGCCCGCGACCCAGCAGGGGCTGGAGCGGGCCCTGCACGCGCGTCCCGGACAGTACGACGGGATCGCGGCCGTCACCACGACCGCCAGCGGATCTCACTCCCGCACCGCACCGGTGCACATCTACGTCAACCCCGCGGTGTTCGCGCCGCTGAAGCCGAACGGGGCGCAGGTGGTGGTGACGCACGAGGCGACCCATGTGGCGACGGGCGCCGCGACCAGTCCGTCGCCGATCTGGCTGGTGGAGGGTTTCGCCGACTACGTCGCCCTGCGCGCCCAGCGGCTCCCGCTGGCCACCACCGCCTCCCGGATCGCGGCTCTGGTGGGGCGGCAGGGCGCCCCGGCCCGGCTGCCCGGTCAGGCAGAGTTCGCGGCCGGCGCGGCTCACCTGGAGGCCCGCTACGAGAGCGCCTGGCTGGCCTGCCGCCTGTTGGCGGGGCGGAGCGGCACAGCGGCCCTGGTGGCCTTCTACCGGGCCGTGGACGCGGGCCACCCGGTGGGCGCGGAGCTGCGCGCCCACTTCGGATTCGGCCTGCGCGGCCTGACCGCTGCGTGGAGGAGCGTCCTGTCACACTTGCCGGCGTGAGTCAGCGACGCTGGAGCCTGGTCACGCTCCTGGTGGGCACCATCGCGTTCGTGGCGGTCGCCGCCTGGCGCATCCCGTGGCATCCGGTCCCGGGCGGCACCCCTTCTCCGGCCTCGGCCGGCTCGGTGTTCACCACCGCACAGATCGCGCGAGCCAACGCCTACACCGACCCCGCGCGGCACCTGGCCTGGGCCTCCCTCGCAGTGTCCCTCGCGGTGACCTGCCTGTTGGGGTTCACCTCGCTCGGCGCCCGCCTGGTCGCACGACTGACTCACTGGCTCAGGGGCTGGTGGTGGGTGCGGGTGCTGCTGGCGGTGCTGTTGCTGGCGCTGGTCGGGCGGCTGGTGACTCTGCCCTTCGCGATCGTGGGTCACCACCGATCGCTGGCGTACGGCCTGACCACCGAGAGCTGGGGCCCGTGGGCGGTCGACCAGGCGAAGTCGCTGCTGCTGTCCGCGGTGATCTCCGGGCTGGCCGTGGTGGTCCTGGTGGGCTGCGTACGACGCTGGTCGGCCGCGTGGCCGGCCGTTGCCGGGGCCGTGCTGGGTGCACTGGTCATGCTCGGCTCGTTCGTCTACCCGGTCCTGGTCGAGCCGGCGTTCAACCACTTCACCTCGCTGCCCGACGGGCCGCTGCGCACCCAGATCCTCCAGCTGGCGTCCACCGAGCACGTGCACCTGGACGACGTGCTGGTCGCCGACGCCTCACGTCGTACGACGACGCTCAACGCCTATGTGTCCGGCTACGGCAGCACCCGACGGGTGGTGCTCTACGACACCGTGCTGCGCGACCTGCCGCGGCGCCAGATCCTGGCCGTCGTCGGACACGAGCTCACCCACGCGCGACACGACGACGTCCTCACCGGCTCGGTCCTGGCTGCCTTGGGGACGCTCGGCGGGGTCGGGCTGCTCGGCCTGGTGCTGCAGGTCGCACGCCGTCGGCCGTCCTCCCTGCGAGAGGCCACCGGGGTCCCCCTCCTGCTGGCCCTGCTGGCCCTCGGCTCGCTGCTCTCCAGCCCGGTCAACAACGGTCTCAGCCGCCTGATCGAGACCCGTGCGGACGTCGGTGGTCTCGAGGCGACGCGGGACACCGCGGCCTTCGTCACCATGCAGAAGCAGCTCGCGCTGCACTCGTTGAGCGACGATCCGCCCGCGTGGTCGCAGTTCTGGTTCGGCTCCCACCCGACGACCCTGGAGCGGATCGCCATGGCGCACCAGGTGGGCCTGGTGCTGGACCACGACGCGGTGGTCGGCAGTCCCTGAAATGCCCGTTGGCCGCCGATCCGGTGAAGGATCCGCGGCCAACCCCCGTTCGGGCGAGTCTGTGTGTTCAGCAGGTGCCTGCCGAGCCCGCGTGCGAGCCGATGCTGTTGCAGGTGTTCGAGAACAGGCTGCCGACCATCCCGCCGAAGGCATAGACCACGACGACGATGAGGGCGGCGATGCCCGCGATGAGGAGGGCGTACTCGACGGCCGAGGCGCCACGGTCACTGAGACGCGCCGAGCGAGTGACTAGCAAGAGCTGCAGGTGGTCGAGCATCGGAGTACTCCTCGTGGGGGTGACACACTGCTGTGTTGACTTCATTGTCGGGGACTTGCCCACCGCGGTGAATCGGACGAACGATCCAAAGACTCTGATCAGTTCGGACTAGATCGGCCGCCCCGCCACCGGCGAAGCACGTGGCCGCGGATCCTGGGATCCGCGGCCACGTTCGACGAGCAGCGTCAGCAGGTGCCGGCGCTGGCGCCGGAGCCGACCTTGTTGCAGGTGTTCTGGAAGATGTTGCTCAGCACGCCACCGAAGGCGAACACGATGACGACGATCAGGGCGGCGATGCCGGCGATGAGCAGGCCGTACTCCACGGCCGATGCGCCGCGCTCGTCCATCCTGGCCATCCGGCCGTTGAGCATGATGCGAACGTAGTCAAGCATTTGTGTACTCCCACTTCTGAAGGACTGTGCCCCCGAGCACAAGGGGGGAGACGCCCCCCACACGACCAGAGTGGCGGGTACGCGCAGGCGGCGCATGATTCGGTCGGCCGAAGCTGGGTAGCCCAATGGAACTACCTGGCACCACACATCCGAGTCAGCCCCTGAAATGGGCGATGGCCGCGGGTTGCCCCGCGGCCATCGACAGCTGCTGCTTCGATCAGCAGGTGCCGGCGCTGGCGCCGGAGCCGACCTTGTTGCAGGTGTTCTTGAAGATGTTGCTCAGCACGCCACCGAAGGCGAACACGATGACGACGATCAGGGCGGCGATGCCGGCGATCAGCAGGCCGTACTCGACGGCGGACGCGCCGCGCTCGTCCATCTTGGCAATGCGGGCGTTGAGCATGATGCGGAGGTAGTCCAGCATTTTCGTTTCTCCTACTGGTGTGGAATGTATCTGGCGTTTGAGAGCCGAGAAGGCCGGAGGCCTCCGTGCTCAATACTGGGGCTTCGGTCGGCGTGGGACATCCAGCGTTCGCACCTCATGGGGTAGTCCGTTGGGACCATTCCGCCGCGCGAAGTGGGATCAATTCCACGAATCCACCTACATGCGGCGGCGAGTTGTGCTGGTCAGGACTCCCGGCGCTGGACGCTCGAGAGGAGCCCGATCCGCATCGCGGTGACCAGCGCCTGGGCGCGGTTGTTGGCACCCAGCTTCTGGTAGATCCGGGCGATGTGGGACTTGACGGTGGACTCGCTCATGTAGAGCTGCTGGCCGATGGCCGCGGCGTTCGCGCCGTCCGCGAGCAGCAGCAGCACGTCGTGCTCACGGCTCGACAGCCTGGTCGACTCGGCGTTCATCCGGCGCATCATCGCGCCGGCCAGGCCCGTGCAGAGGAAGGAGCGGGGCGAGACCGCGGCATGACGGGCCGCCCGGACCACCTCGGTCGACGGCGCGTCCTTGCCGACGAAGGCCGAGGCGCCGGCCTCCATGGCCGCGAAGATCTGGTCGTCACCCGAGTGCATGGTGACCACCACCAGGCCGGCCTTCTCGTCGGTCTGCCGGATGGTGCGGATGATGTCGAGGCCGGTGCCGTCCTGGAGCTGGAGATCGGTGACCACGACGTCGGGATGCTGGTCGTTGTAGACCGCGATGGCATCCGCCACGGTGCCCACGGCGCCGATCACGTCGGTGCCGTCCTCGCGTGCGAACGCGCCGACCAGCCCTTCGCGGATCAGGTCGTGGTCGTCGACGATCAGCACCCGTAGGGCGCTCGCCTGGTCCCCGTTGCTCATGCGGTCAGGGTGTCGGGTCGGGAGGAGGGTTCAGGTGCCGACACGCCGTTGGACTTCAGACGTACGGCGACGGTGGTCCCGTGCGGGGCACGGTCGTGCACGTCGAGCTGCGCCCCGATCAGGGTGGCGCGTTCGCGCATGATCTCCATGCCGTGCGAGTCGTCGCGCCCGGTGCCGAGCCCGTTGCCGTCGTCGCTGACGACGATCTCGGCGGTCGGGGGAGCCACCCGACACAGGACGTCGATGGTGGACGCCCCGGAGTGGCGCACGGCGTTGGTCATCGCCTCCTGGGCGATGCGCAGCAGCTCGCTCTCGACCTCTGACCGGAGCCGGGTGGTCTGCTCGTCGAGGGTGACGTGGATCGGGATGCCGCTGCTGGCACTGAGATGACGGGCCAGGGAACCGATCGCCGTACCGAGGGAGTCGTTCTCGCCGATGCTGGTGCGCAGAGTCTGGACCGAACGGCGTACCTCGCCGACCACCATCGTGAGCCGCTCGCGCAGGAGCGTCAGCTGACGGGCGCGGGCCGAGTCGTCGTCCTCCTGCTGCACGAGCGTGTCCACGAAGTAGCCCAGGGAGGCGATCTCCTGCGCCACGCCGTCATGCATCTCGCGGGCGAGGCGTCGGCGCTCCTCGACGGTGGCGGAGTCGCGGAAGGCCAGGAAGAGCACGGCGGTGTCGAGCCGCACCGTGGCCGGGCTGAGCTTGCGGTCGAGCGCCGAGAGGCGGCGGGGGAGGTCCATGACCTCGGGGTCGAGCCCGGGCGCCAGGACCCCGGAGACCACCGCGGCGGGGCCGCTTCCGCTGTTCAGGGGAAAGGCGAAGGAGTGGCCGGAGACCTGGACGTTGCCGGTCATCAGGCACTCCTGGGCCAGCACCTCGCTGACGGCCAGGTCGGGGGTGGACATCGACGTGTCGCCCACCAGCGGCGTGAGCACGTCGCCGCGCGGGATGTGCACGGTCAGGGCGGCCACCGGGAGCTCGTCGCGGACCGCGCTCTCGATCTGACCGCCCAGGGCCACCGGGTCGAGACCGGAGCTCAGCCGGCCGGACAGGCCGATCAGCTCGCGGATCAGCGCCTGCGCGTCGCGATAGGCGCGCTGCGGGTCGTTGCCGTCGAGGAAGTTGGCACGCACGAAGCTCGCGATCAGGCCGAGGCCGAGCCCGGTCACCGCCCAGGTGAACGTCGCCCCGGCCTGGTCGGTCCCCGGCCGGCCCTGGGTCAGCGTGCTGACGACGACGTACGCCGTGAGCTGGGCCGACATGGAGAGTGCGACGCCGCGCGTCCCGCGCTGCAGCCCCGCGGTGAACGGCGGGACCGCGAGGGCCCCGATCACTGCGGTGTGGTTGTGGGACGACAATCCGACGACCGAGCCGATCAACGCGGCATCGAGCACGAACAGTGCGACGACCGGGATCTCGAGCAGCTCACCGGCTGTCACGGCGGCCCAGATGCTGCCCATCGCCACCAGCGCGAGCAGCATCAGCTGGCTGTGCTGCACGATGATCGGCATGGCCAGGGTCAGCAGGGCGAAGGCCCGCGCCCCAATGGCGAGCCAGGTGTACTGCCGCCTCGGGCTACCCCAGATCATCGGTTTCGCTCACCTGCCGGAGAACGAGTCCATGATGTGGATGACCGCGGGTCCCATGACCGCGATGAACAGACACGGAAGGATGCAGAAGATCAGTGGCACGGTCATCTTCACCGGCACCTTCTGCGCCTTCTCCTCGGCTCGCTGGCGGCGCTTGACCCGCATCTCGGAGGACTGCACCCGCAGTACGTTGGCGATCGGGATGCCGAAGCTGTCCGCCTGCACCATGGCGGTCACGAAGCTGCGCACGTCGTCGACCTCGGTGCGCTCGGAGAGCCCGCGCAGGGCCTGGGCGCGGCCCTGACCGATCTGCATCTCGCGCAGCACCCTGGAGAACTCGTCGGCCAGGGGGCCCTTGGTGTTGCGGGCCACCTGCTGGATGGCGGCGTCGAAGGCCAGACCCGACTCGACGCTGATGGTCATCAGGTCGATGGCGTCGGGCAGGGCCCGGCCCATCAGCAGCGAGCGCTCGTAGACGCGCTGGTAGAGGTAGAGGTTGGGGCCGAACCAGCCGATCAGCGTGGCCAGCACGATGATCACGCCGCGCACCGGGAAGTGACTTCCGACCACCGCGGTCAGGGCGATGGACACCAGGAACATCGTGATCGCACCGATCACCTTGCCCGCCTGAACGCGTTCGACGGTCCAGCCGACCGGGTTGCCGGCCACGTCGAGGCGCTTGCGGATGCGCTCAGGAGCATCGCTGCCCGACAGGCGCCGGGCGACGACCAGGGCCTTGCCCTGGAGCGGGGCCATGACCCGGTCGGCGAAGGACTCGTCGTAGTCCTTGCTGAGCTCCTTGGGGGCGTTCGTCACGGCCTGGAGCAGGGCCACCGAACGGTCCACGCCGCTGACGGCTCGGCCGGAGGCGGTAGTGCCGACCGCGGCCGAGACCAGCACGATCGCGAGCACCACGAGGGCAGCGCCCAGAATCAGGAGAATGGTCACGTCACACCTCGACCTTGACGATGCGGCTCATCCAGAAGATGCCCACGGACAGGATCATGATGCCGCCGCCGATCATCAGCCAGCCGAGCGGACGCTGGAACAGCACCATCACGTAGGTGCGGTTGGCGAGCAGCAGGTAGAGCATGAAGCCCGGAGGCAGACCGCCCAGGACGTACGCCGAGAGCTTGCCCTCGGCGGCGAGGGCCGCGACCTGCCGGCGGATGTACTCGCGCTCGCGCATGGTGCCGGCCACGGTGTTCAGCAGCTCGGCGAGGTTTCCGCCGACCTGGCGCTGGATGTTGATGGCCATCACGACCCAGTCGAAGTCCTCGCTCTGGAAGCGGTCCGCGATGCCCTGGAGGGCGTCTTCGAGGGAGAGCCCGAGCCGGGTCTCCACCAGCACCCTCTTGAACTCCCCGGCGATCGGCTCGCTGGCCTCGCGGACGATGGTGTCCACCGACTGTGCCAGCGAGAGACCGGCCGCCAGCGAGCCGGACATCAGCTGCAGCGTGTCGGGCAGTGCCGACTCGAACCGCTTCTTGCGCTTCTTGGCCCGCCTGCGCAGGTAGATCCCCGGCCCGAGCGCGCCGATCACCATGAACACCAGACCGACCACCAGGTTGCCGCCGCCGATGAGGAGCCCGAGCACCGAGAGCCCGATGAAGATGAGGGCATGGAGCATCAGCCACTCGGCCGGCCGGATCTGGCTGCCGGCGCCGTCGAGACGGCGGGCGATCTTCTGCTCGAGGCCGACGTTCTTGCTCAGCGCCGTGGCCGCGACGTCCTTGGCCTGCTGCAGCGGAGACTCCTGCGGCCGGCTCGAGGTGACGATGACCGGCGCCGAGGCCGTGGCCCCGCTACCGGCCCGCGCGGCGTACTGCTGGACGCGCTCCTCGGTGGAGAGCGTGCGCTCGAACGGCACCAGGAGGATCAGCAGGCCGAGCAGACCGAGACCGACCGCGCCGATGCCGGCGTACATCATCCATGACGTCGTCGAGGCGGCCGCCAGCGGAACGAGCGTCAGGGCCAGAGCGCTCACCGCGCGCCGTCCATCGCGAAGATCATCGGGTCGACGAACACGTTGGAGTGCTCCATCTTCTCCAGGAACTTCGGCCGCAGGCCGGTGGAGCGGAGGTAGCCCTGCGCCCGGCCGTCCTCGTCGAAACCGCTGGAGTGGTCGTAGACGAAGATGTCCTGGAGGGTGATGATGTCGCCCTCCATGCGCTCCACCTCGGTGAGGCTGGTGATCCGGCGCGAGCCGTCCTTGAACCGGGTCTGGTGCACGATCAGGTCGACCGCGGAGGCCACCTGCTCGCGGATCGACTTCACCGGAAGGTCCATGCCGGCCATCAGCACCAGCGTCTCGAGACG
>JAWWPM010000061.1:0-14194 GCA_033854915.1 Nocardioidaceae bacterium | reverse complement strand
GTGGCAGCTGGGATCCGAAGTCCCTCGAGAGGCCGGAGGAGCGCTACTGGTTCCGCGCCCCGCCCAGGGCGCTCGACGTCCTGGCCGACGCCGGCGTCGACGTGGTGACGGTGGCCAACAACCACGGTGCGGACCTCGGCACCCTCGGGTTGCAGGACACGCTGCGGGCCGCTCGCAGCGCACCGCTCGCGGTCATCGGCGTGGGCCGGGACCGCGCTCACGCCTTCGCGCCCTACCGGGTCCGCGTGCACGGAACAGATCTGGCCTTCCTGGCCGCGGATGCGTCGCCCCTCGAGAGCACCAGCTCCCCCTGGTCGGCCGGACGACGTACGCCGGGTCTGGCTGCCGCGCGCGAACCCCGGCCGCACACGCTTCTGCGCGCAGTACGGCGGGCAGACCGCGACGCCGACGTCGTGGTGGTCTACCTCCATTGGGGCCGCGCCATGCGCACCTGCCCGACCTCGAGGCAGCGCACCACCGCCCGTGCCCTCAGCGCGGCCGGCGCCGACGTCATCGTCGGCAGCCACGCGCACGTCCAGCTGGGTTCCGGATGGCAGCAGGACACCTACGTCAACTATGGCCTCGGGAACTTCGTCTGGTATCACGACCGTCCCCCGGAGACCGGTGTGCTGCGGCTGCAGGTCGAGGACGGCACGGTCGTCTCGGACCAGTGGACGCCGGCCCGGATCGGGCCGCTGGGGGGTCGGCCGCTGCCGCTCTCGGGCGGCGAGGCCGACCGGGCTGTCGCCGACTGGCGACAGCGGCGCGGCTGCGCAGACCTGGCATCCGGACCGGCGCCGACCGACGCCGCGCGATACGAGGCGTCGGTCCAGCGAATCACCCCGTTTCTCCGCGAGCGGATGCGAACCAGCTATCACACCGGCTGTCCGGTGCCGTGGCGCCGGCTGCGCTACCTCGAGGTGAGCTACGTCGGCTTCGACGGCCGGTCCCACATCGGCGAGCTGGTCGTGGCGGCAGCGTACGCGCGCGACGTCGTCGGCGTGTTCCATGAGCTGTACGACGCCAGATGGCCCATCCGGCGCATGCGGCTGGTCGATGCCTACGGGGGAGACGATGACCGCTCGATGGCCGCAGACAACACCTCGGGCTTCAACTGCCGCACGGTCACCGGAAGCAAGGAGTGGTCCGACCACGCCCTCGGGGCAGCGATCGACCTCAACCCGGTGCAGAACCCCTACCTGACCGGCTCCGTGATCGCACCACTGGCCGGGCGCCGCTTCGCCGCGCTCGACCGATCCGCCGGAGCACTCGTTCCCGAAGGGACGATCAGGTCCGCAGACGTGGTGGTCCGGGCCTTCGCCGCCATCGGCTGGACGTGGGGTGGTTCCTGGGGCGAGCCCGACTTCCAGCACTTCTCGGCCGATCCAGGACCGAGACCCCCGGCGCCGAAGTAGGGATTACACCGCAGGCACGACCCCCCAGGTCTACCCTCCGTCCATGAGTGGACTCGGGCTCCCACCGGCCCCACCCGAGGTCGCGCCACCGGGTCGCGGACCCTCGGACATCCCGGCGTGGGTGCTCCTCGTCGCCGCCGGGCTGGCGCTGAGCCTGGCCGGGCTTCTCTTCTACGCCGTGCTCCACCAGGAGCCCGGGGTCCCGAGTGCCGAGCAGCCGGACCCGCCCGCGTCCTCGTTCCCCGCGCACTGGGACCGCCGGATCGCGCCGATCGCGAGGATCGCCTCGCGGCTGCGCGGCCTGGACTTCCACCACCCGGTGCCCGTGCGGTTCCTGCCTTCGGCGAGGTTCGAGAAGAGCCTCACGACCGACCAGAAGATCACCAAGAGCGACAAGGCCGACATCGAGCACGTGACCGGTCTGCTCCGTGCCTTCGGGCTCGTCAGCGGCGACGTCAACCTGGTGCACGCGGTGCAGGGGTTCACCGGCGGTGCCACCCTGGCGTACTACTCGTTCAAGGACAAGCGCATCACGGTGCGCGGGTCGAGGGTGACACCCTCGATTCGCGCCACGCTGGTCCACGAGCTGACCCATGTCCTCCAGGACCAGCACTTCGGGGTCGGCGCGCGGTTGCGCAGGCTCCAGCACCAGGAGGCGGGAAAGGGTCCGAGCGGCTCGGCGTCCTCGGTGCCGGACGCGATCATCGAGGGCGACGCGGAACGCGTCGAGCACCTCTACGCCGGCTCGCTCACTGCCCAGCAGCAGCAGGCTCTCACCGCCGGTCAGCGGGCGGAGGCCGCCCAGGCCCGCAGGCGGCTGGCGCAGATCCCGCCGGTGGTGGTCACGCTGGAGTCCTCGCCCTACACCCTGGGGGAGGGCCTGGTGCAGACGGTGGCAGCCCGGGGCGGGAACGCCGCTGTCGATCGGCTGTTCCACACGCCGCCCACGCACGAGTCGTCGCTGCTCGACCCGTTCCGCTTCGTCACCGGTGACAACGGCGCGACCAAGGTCGGCGTGCCGAAGCTGCAGGCGGGCGAGAAGCAGTTCGACTCCGGCGAGTTCGGCGTCCTGACGCTCTACTTCATGCTCGCCGAGCGGCTGCCGCTGGAGCAGGCGCTGGCCGCTGCGGACGGCTGGGGCGGAGACGCTTACGTCGGCTACGAGGCCGCCGGCACCGCCTGTGCCCGGGTGGCCCTCGCCGGGAAGACGGCCGACGACACGACCCGCATCTACTCGGCGCTCCAGGGCTGGGCCGCGGCAACGCCGGGGTCATCCGCGTCGGTGCGACGCGACGGTGACCAGGTGGTGTTCGACTCCTGCGACCCCGGGACCGCGGTCCAGGCCGGGCAGGACGACTCGGAGGCAGCCCTGACTCTGGTTGGTACCCGGAGCGGGCTGGGCGCCGTGCTCCTGCGCTCGGGGGCGCCTCCGGCGACAGCACAGTGCCTGGCCGGCCGCCTGGTGCAGACCTACACCACGGCCCAGCTGAACGACGCGACGTTCGGCAAGGACGACCCGACCGTGCAGGCGGAGATCCAGCAGCTGGCCGCGGGGTGTCGCTGACCCGCGCCTTGATGCAACTCCAGGGTTGCGATTGGATGGGAGTGTGTGCAACTCTAGAGTTGCACACACATTCTTTGTCATCCAGGGAAAGCGAGCACGACCATGACCGAGCAGAGCTTCACCACGACCCTGTCCGTGCCGGCCACGCCGGCCGCGGCGTTCGCTGCGATCAACGACGTCCGCGGCTGGTGGTCGCGGGACGTCGACGGACCGACCGACGCGATCGGCGCGGAGTTCGACTACCGCGGCAACCAGGACGGCGTGAACCTCCACCGGGCGCGGATCCGGGTCACCGAGCTGGTGCCGGCCGAGCGGGTGGTCTGGCACGTCGTCGACAACTGGATGAGCTTCATCGACGACCAGCGCGAGTGGACCGGCACCCGGATCGTCTTCGAGATCTCGCCGACCCCAGACGGATCGCAGATCCGCTTCAGCCACGTCGGCCTGGTTCCGTCGTACGAGTGCCACGACGTCTGCGTCGACGCCTGGACGTTCTTCATCCGCGACAGTCTGGGGTCGCTGCTCACCGACGGTCACGGTGAGCCGATGGCGCGGCTGGAGCCGGCTCGGGGCGCGGCATCCGCCTGACGTCCGACCCCGCCCAGCGCGGCGAGCCTGGCCACACCGGCCGCCCCGTGGGTCTGCAGGCGAGCCAGCGCGTCGGTCACGTCGACCGATCCGCTGCGCTCCGCCGGCACTCGCGCCGGGTTGAGGGCAACGCCGTTGGCCCAGTCGCGGACGTCGGGCTCGGCGCCGAAGGCCGCGGCCGCGCGGGCTCCCCGGACGTTCATCGCCGCCCAGTCCGCGAGGGAGTTGCCATACGGAGAGGGCGGGCAGAGCCGGTTCTTCTCCGCATCTTCGTCACGGGTCGCCTCGACATAGCCGACCAGCGCCGCCCCGAAGCACGGGAACCCGGAGCGGATCGGTTGCAGCGTGATCGCCTGCCCACCCCAGACCGGGAGCAGGGGCGGGTTGCGCAGGCCGGACGCCGCACAGTGCACGACGACCGCGTCGGCGGCGATGCGGGCCGTGCCGTCGTCGAGGGTGAGCCGGCCCGGCTCCACGCGGCGCACGTGTCCCCGGCGTACGACGTGCTCGATGCTGCGCAGTAGGTCGAGCTCCCAGGTGCCCAGCGTGGGGGCGCGGGCCATGGTCGGCGTGACCGAGCGGTCGACGCGGAGCATCACACCGGCCTCCTCGAGGCGGAGGAACACCTCGTCCAGAGAGCTCGAGGACGCTGCCGCCTGCATCAGGTCGGCCGCCATGCCGATGAAGACCGCGGGGTCCGGCTGCACGACCGCCCGGTTGAGCATCCACGGGTCGCGCGGCCGCACCCAGCAGATGCGACCGGGCTCGACACCACGCGCGAGCAGCCAGACGATGGCGTCGGTGGCGGTCTTGCCCGAGCCGACGATCACGAGCTCGCTGGGCGCGATGTCGAGCGTGGCGAGGTCGTTGACCGGGAGCACGCGAGCGCCGTCGGCGACCTCGAACGGCGGCGGCGTGCGAGCCGGGATGTCGGGCGCGAGGTAGCGCGCGTCCACGATCCGGCACCGCTCGGGCACGTCGTACGTCAGGCCGGAGATGCGGGAGACGACCTGGCGGCGATCGTCGGTGTACTCGGTGCCGGGGAGGAACTCGACGCGACCCGACGCCAGCATCCGGTCGGTGAGCACCCGCCCGTAGTAGGCGCAGATCTCCGGCATCGTGGCGCGCTCGAACAGCCCTGCCTCCGGTCCGCGCTGCTGGATCCGCCCGCCTCCGAACGGCGTCGACGCGACGCCGTAGAAGGACGATGCCTGGTGCAGCTGCACGAAGGGGTAGGCGTCGAGCCAGTGCCCGCCCACGCTGTGCCTCCGGTCGACCAGCGCGACCCGGGCCTCGCAGTGGTCGATGATCGCATCGGTGAAGGCCATGCCCGTGGCCCCGGCGCCCACGACGAGGTAGTCGGCTTCCAGCACACGGGTCACCGGGCCAGCCAATCACGGTCGATCGAGTGCGCGCAGGCAGGTGACCTTGGCCGGCGCGCGGAGGACCATGAGCCCTGCCGCGCCGCCGCCGGCGCGGTCAGCATGGTGGTGTGCAGGCGGACCGACGGCCTCGCTCCGTGACCATCGCCGTGGTGGCGATCCTCAACGCGGTCGCGGCGCTGGGTGGTGCAGGGGGGCTGGCGTCCGGTGCGATCGGCATCGGCACGCAGCTCGAGGCGAGGCTGCCGTGGCAGAGCCCGATGCTGGGCGGAGTCGCGCTGCTGCTCGCGGTTGCCGTCCCGAACGCGATGCTGGCCCGGCTCGCCTGGCGCGGCGATCGCCGTACCGGTCCGGCGGCGGTGGCGACCGGCGCACTGCTCGTCGTCTGGATCCTCGTCGAGCTGGCGTTCCTGCGCGAGCTGAGCTTCTTCCACCCGCTCTACGTGGCCGTCGGCCTCGTGCTGGTGCGGCTGGGCCGGCGCGCGGCGCCCTGAGCTACAGCTCGTCGCGGAGCAGGGCCGCGGCTCCGGCCATGGCGCGCATCTTGCCCTCCGCGCTCGCGCGGGGGAGGTACTTCATGCCGCAGTCGGTGGCGATCGTGATCTTCTCGGGGGCGGTGTAGGGGAAGGCGCGGCGGACCCGGGCGGCGACGGTCTCCGCGGTCTCGACCGCGTGGTCCGACAGGTCGATCACGCCCAGGATGATGGTCTTGCCGGCGAGGTCGGCCAGCACCCCGAGATCGAGGCCCGACTGCGCGGTCTCGATCGAGATCTGGTCGGCCGGGCAACCGGCGAGCTCGGGCAGGAACGAGTAGCCCTCGGGCCGCTCGTGGATGATCGCGGCGTAGCCGAAGCAGATGTGCACCGCGGTGGTGCGGGTGACCCCGTCGAGCGCGGCCTGGAGGGCGGCGAGCCCGTAGGCGCGGGCGGCATCGGGTCGGGCCTGCATGTAGGGCTCGTCGATCTGGACGATGTCCGCACCGGCGGCGTGCAGGTCCAAGATCTCGGCGTTGACCGCGGCGGCGTAGGCCATCGCCGCCGACTCGAGGTCGGGGTAGTGGTCGTTCTGGGCCTGCTGCGACATGGTGAACGGCCCGGGCACGGTCATCTTGATGGTGTGGTCGGTGTGGGCCCGCAGGAACGTCACGTCGTCGACCTCGATCGGCCGCGGTCGCACGATCGGGCCGGCGATCCGGGGCACCGGGTTGGGGTGCCCGCTGCGGTCGAGCGCGGTGCCCGGGTGGTCGATGTCGACGCCGTCGAGGGCGGTCGCGAAGTGGTTGGAGTAGGACTCCCGCCGCATCTCGCCGTCGGTGATGATGTCGATGCCGGCGTCCTCCTGGGCCCGGATCGCCAGCAGCGTCGCGTCGTCCTGTGCCTGCTGGAGGTGGGCCGGGTCCACGCGCCACAGCTCGCGCGCCCGCACCCGCGGCGGGAAGCGGCCGGCAAGCTTGTCGCGGTCGATCAGCCAGTCCGGCTGGGCGTAGCTGCCCACGAGTGAGGTCGGCAGAAGGGTCGGGTGCGGGGACGGTGCGGTCACGTTTTCGACCTTACCGATCTGGCGCCGGTGTGTGAGTAGGGTCCGGGCATGCGGTCGTCTCGCGCAGTGGTGGTCGGGCTCGGTGTGCTCGGGCTGGGCGGCCTGGTGCTGGCCGGCGTCGTTCCCGGTGCCACGGCGGGCAGCCGGGCGCAGCCGGCGACGACGTCCTGCGCCGACCAGGGCGGCACCCATGCCGTCCGGCCTCCGACGTTCGTCCGGCGGATCGCCACCGGCGAGACCGGATGGTTCTCCTCGCCGAGCCTGGCCGACCTGGACGGCGACGGCCGGCTGGAGATCGTGGCGCCGTTCTACTCGACGTTCGTGTACGACGCGAAGGGACATCAGCTCGGCCGGGGAACGGCGACCGCCGGCCGCGTCTACGCACCGTCCGTCGTCACCGACCTCGAAGGCGACGGCGTGCCCGACATCGTGGTCGGCGGCGGCGGGACTGTGGCTGCCTACGAGTTCCGTGGCGGCGGGCTGCATCTGAAGGCCGGCTGGCCGGCGTCGGTCAGGAGCGGCGGGCAGACCCCCGAGGTCCGCGGGCTCGCGGCCGCCGACCTGGACGGCGACGGCAGGGTCGAGGTGGTCGCGACGACGACCAACACCTCACCCACCGGCGCGCAGGTCTTCGTCTTCGACGCGAGCGGGCACCTCTTCCAGCCGCCAGGAGGCCATGATCCCGCCTGGCCGCGCTACAACCGGCTGGCCGGGCCGGGCAACGACCTGAGGTTCAACCAGGTGGGCAACCACGGTTACGGGGAGTACGGCGAGAACGTCGCCATCGGCAACCTCGACGACGACCCGGCGCTGGAGATCATCACCACCTTCGACACCCACCAGATCAACGCCTTCAACGACGACGGCACCTCGATCCTGGCGTCGAAGTGGTTCACCAACCCCGAGTCCGGCGCTCTGGGCCGGAGAATGGGATGGGGCCAGTTCATCCGGTGGGCCGACCCACGCGTCGAGCGGCGGCACTACCACCTGCACACCGGGGCCTGGCCGAGCCCGGCCCGGCAGTCGTGGCTGCAGTGGACGGCCTCGCCTCCCGCGGTGGCCGACCTCGACGGCGACGGCCGCAACGAGGTCGTCGGGATCCCCAACGTGGAGCGGCACATCCCCTACCGCACCCAGGGTTACGCGTTCATGGCGCTGGACGGGGCGTACGGCGACGGGCACCGCTCGGCGCGACGGCACCGCGGTTTCCAGACGCTGCCGATGTCGAACAAGCCGGTCTACCGTCCCGACGGTGACTGGTATCCGCCCAGCGGGATCCCGGCCCCCACGGTGGTCGACCTGGTCGGCGACGGCCGGCCCGAGATCGTGGCGGCGCTGCCGGGCGGGAAGGTCTACGCGGTCGGTCCCGACGGTCGCCGGCTGTGGACCACCAGCTATGCCCCGCGTCGCTCGAAGACGTTCGCCTCCGAGGTCGTCGCGGCCGATCTCAACCAGGACGGCACCCCCGAGCTGGTCTTCGGGACCTACGCGCTGCACCGCGACGCCGGGCGCCTGGTCGTGCTGTCGGCCCACGGCCGGAAGCTCTCGGTCACCAGGCTCCGGCACCAGGGCGTCGACGGCAACGGGATCGGGGTGGCTGCCGCGCCCTCGATCGGAGACCTCACCGGGAACGGCACCCTCGAGATCGTGCTGACGACCTTCGACCACGGCGTCGACATCTACAGCGTGCCCGGCTCAGGCACCGACTGTCTGCCCTGGCCCACCGGCCGCGGCAGCCTGTTGCGCAACGGCACCGGTCCGGCCACCGTCCCCTGACGGCGGCCGGCCCGACCCGACGCTTCCCGGATCAGCAGCCCGGCGGCACCGCGAACGACTGGGTCACCTTGGCACCGGCACCGCTCACCTTGGCCACCGAGCCCACGCCCACGCCGTACGTCGCGAACGCGTTCCACACCATGCAGGTGCGGGCGCCGTGGCTGTCGGCGGTCAGACCGTCGAGGATCCCCTGGCGCATGTCCTCGAAGGTCGGCTTGGCGGGCGTGAAGTTCATGCCCTGGACCAGGTCGAACAGGATGTCGGACTGACCGAGGCTGGCGGCCTGGTAGCGCTTCCACAGGTCCCACATGATCGCGCCGTAGAGCTCGCCCGTGTCGTGGACCTCGTCGAAGGGGATCTGGGCGTAGGTGCGGTTGTAGCCCTCGTAGGAGTGGCTCCGGATCCCGGCTGGATCGCTGAACGCGTACTCCCCGACCACGGGGTCGTTGTTGATGATGATCGACAGCGTGTCGCCCATGCCCTCACCGATGCCACCGGCGACGTCGCCGCTCATCCGGCCGATCATCCGCCAGGTCAGGCCGTGGCCGTACTCGTGGTAGACGATGTCGGAGTCGAGGTCACCGTCCTTGCGCGGCGGCGCCGGGTCGACCAGGCGGATCGTGGTGGCGCTGGGGGCCCCCGCCTTGAGGGCGGTGCCGGCAGCCTGGCTGACCATCACGGCCGGCAGGTCGAACTTGCGGATCGTGCCCCCCATGACCACCGGAGAGCCGGCGGCATTGTTGGCGATGATGACACCGGCTCCGCCGGCCGCCTTGATGTTCGCGGCCTTGGTCACGAAGTCGCAGGTGCCGCGGTCGGCGATCACCACCGTGCCGGCGGCAACGGGTGCCACCGTCTCGCAGGCGTCGGAGGTGGTGCCGGTGCCGTCGTTGGCGACGGCCAGCGGTCCACTCACTCCGGCGACGGTCAGCGGCGCGCTGAACTCGGCCACCGGTGCGTCGTACGACGTGCCGTTCTGGGCGACCTCACTGGTGCCGGGGACGCTCCACAGGTACATCTGCATCCGCCCCGAGGTGCCGTCGACCGGCGTGGCGAAGTTGGCGTTGTCGGTGCCGCTGCCGTCCTGGGCCTCCGCCAGGACCGGGTCGCCGCCCTTGCCGCCTAGCCCGAAGTTGGAAGTCTGGAAGTTGCCGGCGGCAGGCGTGAAGCCGGCCCGGTACAGCAGGTCGTGGATCTTGTTGTTGAGGTAGAAGAGGTTCTGGACGGCGACCGCCTTGTTGTCACCGGCCGTCGGCTGGATGTTGGGGTTGAACACCTTGTCGAAGACGCCGTCCGTGTCGGGAGCACCGGCCGGGTCCGGGGCGTTGTCGGCGTTCGCGTCGATGTAGGCGTGCGCGTTGTTGCCGTTGATGTCGTCGACGAACTGGCTGAGCCCGCTCAGCCAGCCGCTGGGCGATGCCACCGGGTCGGCCGGGTTGGAGATCAGGGTCTGCGGGGTCTTGCCGGGGTCCTGGGGGAAGATGTTGTAGCCGTCCTCGGCGGTGCGCAGCTCCGAGCGGACCACCTTGCCGTGGCCGTCGACGACGGTCTGACGGAGCTGGTTGTCGGTGTCCCAGGTGGTCACGAGGAAGCCCTCGGCGAGGCGCCCGTTGCTCATCGGTACGGCGACGCGCTCGACGCTGGGCGCCTGGAGGTAGGAGACGTGGCGGCCGTGGTAGAGCGATCGGACTGCCGCCGACTGGGCCTGAGCGGCGGTGATGCGGGCCGCGGCGGGGGTGGAGACCGGAGATGCGTTCTCGACGAGGCTGATGACCCGGCCCCGCTTGTCGAGCGCGGCCTTGATGTCACTGTCCACGACCCTCAGCCCACCGGCGTACTCCTGGAGCCGGACGAACTTCACGCCCTTGACGGTCCAGGAGCTGGTCCGGCGCAGCGAGTCGGGGGTGGCTCCGGTGAGCCCGTGGGCGGAGAGGTAGCTGCGCACCGTCCTGGCGGCCCCTTGGTGGGAGGCGGCGCCGAGCGCCTTGCCGTGCGACCAGTGGACGCGGGTCCGCGCGTCGACCGCGTGCGGGCTCGGCTGCCCGGATGCGGTCGGGGTGACGGCCATGAGGCCGCCGGTGGTGAGCGCGGCGATCGCCAGAGCGGCGACGTTGCGCGTCGAAGGTGACGTGCTCATGCAGGGTCTCTCCTCTTCCCGGGGAATGGGACAACCTAACCCGCGCGCGGGCCGCAAGGCGAGGGCTGCGGGACCTTGGCCCCTACCGAAGGGGGGAGTCTGCGCCGACCCTCGACACGGGTGACGACGGTCGCCGCATCCGCGGCGCCCCACCACGAACCGAGGAACTTTCTTACATGAGCCATCCGGCTGGAGTGACGCTCCCCCGCACCGTCGACTACGCGCAGCGACCGATGCTGGTCTTCTGGGAGGTGACCCGCGCCTGCCTGCTGGCCTGCCGGCACTGCCGGGCGTCGGCCTCCCGCGACCCGCTGCCGGGGGAGCTGGACGGCGTCGAGGGCCGGGCCCTGATCGACCAGGTCGCCGCGTTCGGGCGGCCCTACCCGATCCTGGTGCTCACCGGTGGGGACTGCCTGCTCCGCCAGGACATCTTCGAGATGGTCGCGTACGCCGACTCCCTCGGCGTCCCGGTCGCCATGTCGCCCTCGGTGACGCCGATGCTGACTCCCGAGGCGATCGCGACGATGGTCGATGCCGGGGTGAAGGCGGTCTCGCTCAGCCTCGAC
This sequence comes from Nocardioidaceae bacterium, assembly GCA_033854915.1. GTDB lineage: Bacteria > Actinomycetota > Actinomycetes > Propionibacteriales > Nocardioidaceae > Nocardioides. The sequence continues at coordinate 3,227 of JAWWPM010000061.1, read as the reverse complement.
GGGGCGACACCGGCCACACACGACGGGGTCCGCGGCATTCCCGGGCACTTCGACCAGACCATCCCCGCGATCCGGGCGCTCGTGGCTGCGGGCCTCAAGGTGCAGATCAACACCACCGTGATGCAGGCGAACCTCGCCGAGCTCGCCGACATCGCCGCGCTGATGGCCGAGACCGGGGTAGCGATCTGGGAGGTCTTCTTCCTGGTGCACGTCGGTCGCGGCGAGGCCACCGGCGCGATCACGGCGGCCCAGCACGAGGAGGTCTGCCATCTGCTGTACGACGCCTCGCACTACGGCTTCACGGTGCGCACCGTCGAAGCGCCGTTCTTCCGCCGGGTCGTGGTGCAGCGCCGGGCCGGGCTGCCCGCGCCGGGCACCACGTCGTACCACCAGATGCGGCGGCGGCTCATCGCCCGGCTCGGCCCGCCGCAGGGGCGCTCGACCGCACACACGGCGTCGACCCGCGACGGGAAGGGCATCGTGTTCGTCAGCCACGACGGCGAGGTGTTCCCCGCCGGGTTCCTGCCGCTGCCGTTGGGCTCGGTGCGCGACCGGCCGCTCGCGGAGATCTACCGCGACAGCCCGGTGCTGCGCAGCATCCGGGCCGCGGAGTTCAGTGGCCGCTGCGGCAGGTGTGCGTACGCCGACCTGTGCGGCGGTTCGCGGGCGCGGGCCTATGCCGACACCGGCGACCCGCTGGCCGAGGACTCAGCCTGCGTGTTCCAGCCGACGCCCGCCTGACGACGGGCCCGCCGCGTCAGCGCCGGACCCGCCGGACGGCTCAGAGGCGTCGGCCGCCCCGCATGCGGCTGAAGATGAACAGCGCGAGCGCGATGATGACCAGGATGATGAGGATCGTCCACAACATGGTGGGACTCCGTCCGGTTGATGATGGGGCGAGTGCTTCGGAGTCGTTCCCGTTTCCGGGCCACTCGAAACGTCACGGCGACGGGAGTCGTCACCATCGGGCCGGGTGGATGAACTCCCTCGCCGGCTGCCCGAGCCATTGGGTGACGCGCATGACGAGGTCCATGTCGGCGAGCCGGGCGGTGCGAAGGTTGGTCAGCCGCGCTGGCGTGCAACCCAGCCCGTCGGCCAGCGCGGCCCAGGTGAGGCCCCGCTCCTGCCGTCGTTGGTTGAGTACGGCGTGGAGCGCGGCGAGGTCCCAGCGGAGCCGGCGATCGGGGCCGGCCTCCGGCAGCCGGACGTCGCCCACGTCCGCGACCGGTCCGGTCAGGAAGTCTTCGGGTGCACGCTCGAGCCAGCGCAGCATGAACAGTGCGTACTGGCACGACGTCGCCGCGCGCTGCGGCAGTCGCTGGATGGCACCGCCGCACAGCGGGTGGTCGTCGGGGCGCTCGGCGTTGAGCGCCGCCGACTGCTGCCAGAGCTCGTCGGCCAGCTCGTACCACCCCAGTGCACCCTCGTCGCGCCGGGTGTCCAGTGCGTCGAAGAGCGCTTCGCAGTCGAATGCGGGCAGCGGCCACATGGGCGCCACTGTAGGTCGGGCGTGGCCCCGAGGCCACGTGTGGGAGTCTTCGGCGAGGGGTACGCGGGTAGTCGGGCCGCAGAGGAGAATCACATGCGCATCGCCGTCACCGGGTGCTCGAGACCCGAGGGAAGCGGTGGGCGGTGTCTGGGCCGGTAGGTCGCGTCGACGGCTTCCAGCGACGACATCGCGTCGTGGGGCTCCCGATCGCCGTGGTCTACAAGTTCTTCGACGACCAGGGCGGCTACGTCGCGGCGGTGCTGACGCACTACGCCCTGATCGCGATCCTGCCGCTGCTGCTGATCGGGTCGTCGGTGCTCGGCTTCGTCCTCCAGGGACATCCCACGCTGCAGGCGGACATCCTCAGCTCGGCGCTGGCGCAGTTCCCGATCATCGGTGACCAGCTGGGCCGTCCGGGCGGCCTGCAGGGGAGCACATCGGCGGTCGTCGTCGGCAGCCTGGCCGCGACGTACGGCGCGATCGGTCTGGGGCAGGCGGCGCACAACGCGGTCAACACGGTCTGGGCGATCCCGCGAAACAGCCGGCTCAACCCCGTGGTGAGCCGGATCCGCAGCCTGGTCTGGCTCGTGCTGTCGGGCTTCGCCCTGGTCTTCATCGCGGTGCTCTCGAGCGTGGCCAGCCACATGGAGGTGTTCGGGACCGGGCTCGGTGGCGGGGGTCTGCGGTGGCTGGTCCTGGCCGTCACCGTGCTGGTGAACTCCGTGGTGCTGGCGCTGATGATGCGGCTCTCGATGCCCCAGAAGCAACGCCTGGTCGAGGTGCTGCCCGGAGCCGCGCTGATCGCCCTGCAGTGGCAGCTGCTGCAGGTGCTCGGTGGCGTGTACGTCTCGGGCGTGATCGCCAACGCGAGCCAGATGAACGGCGTGTTCGCGCTGGTGCTCGGGCTGGTCGGGCTGCTCTACATCGCCAGCGTGATGGCGATGCTGGGCCTGGAGACCAACGTCGTCCTCACCAAGCGGCTGTACCCGCGGGCTCTCCTGACGCCGTTCACCGACTCCGTCGAGCTCACCGACGCCGACCGGACCGTCTATCGCGAGTACGCGCAAGCCCAGCGGCACAAGGGATTCGAGCGGGTGCAGGTCACCTTCGACGAGCCGCCCGACCCCTGATCGGCCTCAGCCGCCGACCGGCCGCCACATGGTCGTGACGACGGCGCTGTCGAGGACCGTCTCGAACCGGCCGATCGCGACGTAGCCCTGTCCCTGGTAGCGGCGGTCGTTGCGAGGGTTGGTCGACTCCAGGTAGGTCGGGATGCCGGCCGCGTCCCACCGCTCCAGATCGCTGGCCAGGTGGGCGATGCCGTGGCCATGGCCGGCGTGGTCGGGGTGGGTCGCCAGCAGGCTCAGGTAGGCGTGCGGCTGGTCATGGGGGCGCGCAGCTGCGAAGCGCTCCCACAGCTCGAACATCGCTCTTGCCCGGTCGGGAGCCAACATCTGCTCGACGAGTCGGCTCGCCTCCAGCTCCGCCTGCTCCGACAGCTCGTTCTCACCGGGAGGGATCCAGACCGACACGGTCCGGGCATCCGTGCCGGCGTACGCCGTGTCGAAGCGCAGTGCGCCCTCGACGTAGAACCTCCAGAAGGCACGCACGTCTGCCTCGGACCGGTCCTCCACCCCGAGCGCCAACCGCCACACGGGGTCCCCGAGGAAGGCGTGGGCGATCGTGTTCGTCGCGGCATCGACCTCGCCCGCCGTGACGCGGTGGACGTCCATGGCGA
>JAWWPM010000060.1:0-2859 GCA_033854915.1 Nocardioidaceae bacterium | reverse complement strand
CGGATCGTGGTGCCCGACGTGGTGGCGAACGGCACACGGGTGCTGGTCACCGAGTGGCTGGACAGCACCAGCTCGCTGGCCGCCGTGATCCGCGACGGCAACCAGGCGGAGCGCGACCACTACGGCGAGCTGTTCGTGCGCTTCCTGCTCGGCGGCCCGTCGCGCACCGGGATGCTGCACGCCGACCCGCACCCCGGGAACTACCGGGTGATCCCCGCCGCCGACGGCGGACTCGGCCGGCTCGGGGTGCTCGACTACGGCGCCGTCGCCCGGCTCCAGGGAGGCGGACTGCCACCCGCGATGGGCAGCCTGATCCGGATCGCCTGCCGCAACGACGCCGAGCAGCTGCTCGAGGGGCTGCGCACCGAGGGCTTCGTCCGGCCCAACGTGAAGATCGAGCCGGAGCTGCTCGCCGAGTACCTCTCGCCGTTCGTGGAGCCGGCCAGCGTCGACCGGTTCCGGTTCTCCCGGGAGTGGATGCGCTCGCAGTTCCAGCGGATCAACGACCCGCGCGAGCCCGGTTACACGCTGACGCTCAAGCTCAACCTGCCACCGTCGTACATGCTGATCCACCGCACCTGGCTCGGTGCGATCGGCGTGATGAGCCAGCTCGGGGCCGAGGCGCCGTTCCGGGCGATCCTCACCGAGCTGCTGCCGGGGTTCGCCGGGGAGTAGCCGACCTACCACCACTCGCTGTCGAGCTTGGACTCCATTGCCCGCAGGTGCTCGCGCGAGCAGGTGTCGCAGAAGTACTGCACGCGTCCCCGCTCGACGGCGGAGGTCCAGGTCAGCGGCGGGTCGTCGGTCTCGTTGACGGCGCCGCAGAAGCTGCAGGTGACCATGCGGTCAGGGTAGTCCCGGACATGCCACGGGGCCGGACCGACATCAGATGTCGGCCCGGCCCCGGGCTGTCTCGCGATCAGGTCATCGTGAGAGAGATCAGCGGGCGTTGCCGCCGTACAGCATGCGCGCGAGGGACAACCGCGCCGAGAGGGCACGGTCGGCCTCACGGGAAAGCCGCGACGCCGGCGACGGACGCTGTCCGCGCCACCGGCGCGCGCCCGGATGGGCGCGAGCCAGGTCTTCGTGGAGGAGATTCATGGGCTTGCTCCGATCAAGAGTGGTCGTCATGTCTGGTTCCGTGTGGTCTTTCGTTCGGGAGGTCGGGTCCGGTGCTGCCGCCCTACGCGGCGACAGGGTGCTTCCGGGGCCGGCCCCGGGGCCGCTTGCGAGGGATCACCACGCCCTGCAGGAAGATCTCGCCACCCCACACCCCCCAGGGTTCGCGCCGTTCGAGAGCGCCGGCGAGGCACTCGGCGCGCACCGGGCAGGTGGTGCACAGGGTCTTGGCGAACTCCAGGTCCGCAGGAGACTCGGCGAAGAACAGCTCCGGGTCACCCGACCGGCAGGGCAGGGTCTCTGCCTCGTCGGTGGTGGCGTACGGCGCCGTCACGTCGATGGTCATGTGTTGTCACCTCCTCTCGTCTGACCTGATCGCTGGGTTGTTCTCATCGATCGGGCTCCTCGGCCGGTCCCTCGGGGTTGTCCCGAAAAACACGAAGGCCGCGGAATCCCTGTCGGGGTTCCGCGGCCTGTGAGGTGCCGTCGCGATGGTGTTCTCATCGTCGAGGCGGACTCCAGACATGGGTCCCCGGGTTGCGCTTGATGGCCACATCAACGCCACGCTCGAGCGTCGGCACTCCGGCAAAGGCGCACGTGTGCAGGGCGTAACCGCCGGAAGCGCGCATGCCGAAAGCCCGACCGCTCTGGGTCGCGTGGCCAGTGGTGGCCGTCCAGTTGGTGTTGGTGTTCATCGGTGTTGCACCTCCATCCCTGCTCTCGTGCGCCGGTGTTGTCAGGACCGTCGTGCGCGTTGTGATGATGTGTCCAGCGGCACCTTGCGGTGCACCGGAGTCAGGCCAAGGTATCGGCACCCCGCCGGACCCGCCAAACGATTTATCGGAACTTTTTGGTAACGGCTCGAAAACGGTCGATCGGACGGGTGTTCAGGCGAGGATCTCGAGCACGTCGTCGGCGTACTTCTCGAGCTTGGCGGCACCGATGCCGTTGATCCGCATCAAGGCCTGCCGCGAGGTCGGGCGCACCTCGGCGAGCGCCTCGAGGGTGGCGTCGGTGAACACGACGTAGGCCGGCACGGACTCCGCGTCGGCGCGCTCCTTGCGCCACGCCTTGAGCGAGCCGAACAGCTCCTCGTCGTAGGGCACCGGGCAGTCGTCGCAGTAGCCACGGTTGCGCTGCTTCGAGGTCGCGAGCGAGGACTGGCAGATCCGGCACACCAGCGCCTTGCGCCCCCGTGACTTCGACTTCTTCGCACCGGGCGCGCCGGCCCGCTCGGCCGCAGGCGAGGCGCCGGCCGGGAGCAGGTCGAGCAGGAACCGGGACGGCTTGCGCCGCGCCTGCTGGCCCGGGTTGCGCGCCAGCGACCAGGAGACGTGGAGGTGGGCGCGGGCGCGGGTCACGCCGACGTAGAGCAGCCGGCGTTCCTCCTCGACCTCGGCCGGGGTGGTGGCGTAGATGATCGGCATCGAGCCCTCCTGGACGCCGCACAGGAAGACCGCGTCCCACTCCAGGCCCTTGGCCGCGTGGAGCGTGGCCAGGGTCACCCCCTCCGCGACCGGGGCGTGCTGCTCGTGGGCTCGACGGTCGAGCTCGAGCACGAACCCCTCGAGCGTCGCGTCAGGCTGCTGGGCGGCGAACTCCTCGGACTGCGAGACGAGGGCCTGCAGGGACTCCCAGCGGTCTCGGGCCTGGCCTCGTGCGGGCGCCTCCGCGGTCCAGCCGACGCCGGTCAGCACGGCGCGCACCTGGCCGGGCACGGTGTCACCCTCGGTGTCGCCG
>JAWWPM010000059.1:0-3972 GCA_033854915.1 Nocardioidaceae bacterium | reverse complement strand
GGTGCGGGCTTGAGCCGACATCTGCTGGAGATCTCGGAGATCGTCATCGAGTTGGACCGCCCGAAGCGGGCTGCGCGCCGCAACGGCGCCAAGTCCGACCCGCTCGACGCGATCCGTGCCGCCCGCGAGGCAATGGCGCGACCGCGGCTGGGAACTCCCCGTACTGGCGGCGAACGCCAAGCACTATCGGTGCTTCTGGCTACTCGCCGCTCCGCGATCAACGCCTCCACCGAGGCCCAGCAACAGGTCTTCAGCCTGGTGATCGCGGCACCCGAGCCCATCCGAGCTCGGTTCCGCGGTCAGAAGCTCGCCGCGATGCTCAACACCGCCGCAAAGCTGCGAGTTCACCCCTCGTGGGACGTCGAGACCACCAGCACCGTCGTCGCGCTGCGCACCTTGCCCGTCGCGCGCACGCGATGCTGAAAGAGGCCCGCGAACTGCAGAAGGCGATGGTGGCCATCATCCGCGGCTGGCGTCCTGATCTGCTCGAGGAGTTCGGCGTCGGACCGATCGTCGCGGCAACAGTGCTGTGCGCGTGGTCCCACCCCGGACGTATCCACTCCGAGGCGGCCTTCGCGATGCTCGCCGGCGTCGCACCCATCCCTGCCAACAGCGGTCAGGTCACCACCCGCTATCGGCTCAACCGTTACGGCGACCGCAACCTCAACAACGCGCTGCACACCGTGGTCCAGAGCAGGATCCAGTACCAGCAACCCACCCGCGACTACATCGCCCGCCGCACCGCTGAGGGGAAGACCTCCCGCGAGATCAAACGCTGCCTGGCTCGCTACGTGGCCCGCGACCTCTACCGCCTCCTTGAAAGTGGGCGGGAGCGGCTTGACGAAGCATAGGAGCGTCGCACTTGATGGCGGCATGGGTCGCCCAGTTTCACGCCCGCGCTGCTCGACGGAATCGCCGAACGGAGCACCGTCGAGGTGTCGGGCCTGGACCCGACACGCATCTGTGGCATCGAGGGTGCACCCAGCGTGTCAGGGAGCGAGGCTCGCCTCCCAGATGCCCCGGCCGCGATTCGAGGGCCGAACGTGCGAACCGTTGCACGTGTGCGTGCATCGAACTCTGTAACGGAACCCATCTCGGTTCAAGTCCCCCAGGAGTCACAATGCGCACCTTCACCACTGCCGCCGCGCTCGCCATCTGCACAGCCACCTTGGCCGGCCCCTTCGCCACGAGGGGCGCGGCAGCGTCACTCGGAAGCGAGGAGATCGACGTCGCCACGACGACACCAATCAAGCACCTGGTGGTCATCTACCAGGAAAACGCGTCGTTCGACCACTACTTCGGCACCTATCCGCTAGCGGCCAACCCACCCGGCGACCCACCCTTCGTCGCGGGCGACAAAACGCCGCCCGTCAACAACCTGCTGCCCTCGGCACTGAACGGCCAACGCGACCTGTTGACCACCAACCCGAACCAGGCCAAACCCTTCCGCCTCGCGCGATCGCAGTTCGTGACCTGCAGCCAGGACCACGGCTACAAGGCCGAGCAGCGGGCGGCCAACGGTGGGCTCATGAACCGCTTCGTCCAGGCCACGGACAAGTCAGGTTGCACCGGTCTGCCCCGACCGGTGCCTTCGCCGCAGGCGATGGGCTACTTCGACGGCAACACAGTGACCGCGCTGTGGAACTACGCCCAGCACTTCGCTCTCAGCGACAGCGCCTTCGCCACCACCTACGGGCCGTCGACACCCGGAGCCCTCAACCTGATCGCCGGCCGCACGTCCGGTGCCTCACCGGACAACGACAAGAACGTGACCCAGGGCGTCGTCTACGGTGACCCCGACCCTGCCCTTGACATCTGCTCGGACCCCATAAAGGCGCAGGCTCAGCTCAGCGGTCAGAACGTGGGTGACCTGCTCAACCGAGCCGGCATTGCCTGGGGTTGGTTCCAAGGCGGCTTTCGGCTGGACCCGGCCAAGACGCCCGAGGTGGCGTGCGAAGACGCGCACGCCAACCTCGCCGGCCAGAATGCAGTCGACTACGAGCCGCACCACGATCCGTTCCAGTACTTCTCATCGACTGCCAACCAGATGCACCTCCCGCCGTCCTCCGACGCAGCCATCGGTCACGGCGACCAGGCGAACCACCAGTACGACCTGCGGGACTTCTGGACGGCCGCGAATCAGGGGAACCTACCGGCCGTCAGCTTCCTGAAGGCAGCCGGCTACCAGGACGGCCATCCCGGACCTGAGAACTCCAACCCCCTGGACGAGCAGGACTTCCTCGTGGCCACCCTCAACAGGCTCCAACAGTTGCCCGAGTGGTCCGACACGGCCGTCATACTCGCCTGGGACGACTCCGACGGCTGGTACGACCATGAAACCCCACCGAACGTGCACCATTCGGGCAATCTCCAGCTCGACGGCCTGTACGGAACCACAGCCGGAACGCTGTGTCTGGCCCCACCTGGAAAGCCGGCGCCCGATCCGAGCACCGTCTTCTCGATGCGCTGCGGTTACGGGGAGCGCCTGCCCCTGCTGGTCGTGTCGCCGTACACCAAGGCCAATTCGGTCGACCACACGGTGGTAGACCAATCCTCGATCCTGCGGTTCATCGAGGACAACTGGAGTCTGCCGCGGCTCGGGGATGTCTCGTTCGACGAGCGGGGCGGATCTCTGATGAACATGTTCAACTTCGCCGCCGCAGGGAACGACACTCTGATCCTCAACAAGTTCACCGGAAATCCCGACCAGGCACCCTGGATCGACCCGCTCAGCGTGAAGGTCACACCGAACGAGCCGACCACTGACGAGACCGTGATGGTCTCGGCCACGGCCACCGACCCGGATCGTGACCCTACCAACCCGAACCTGCCCGAGCGGCAGGACGAGGTCAAGCTCTCCTACGAGTGGTTCAACGGCAACACCCGCCTGCCGGAGTCCGACCGGACCCTCGACCTCTCAGTCCCCGGGAACGGGGACCGCGGAGACACGGTGGCGGTCCGCGTCACCGCCACCGACGACCTGGGCGCCACGAGCTCGTCGATGACCTCCTTCGCGGTCGCCGATACGGCGCCTACGATCAGCCTCAGCACCACCTCGGCGTCGGTCGTCTACAGCGACCCGATGAGCCCGATCGCCGTCACGACGGCGGACCCGGACAGCGACGGCGTGACAGTCGAAGCCACCGGCTTCCCTGACGGCATCACGGTGTCACAGACCGAGGACGGTCGCTGGGAGGTCACCGGTGAGGATCGTGCACCCGCTGGTGTCTACGACGCGTCGGTGCGCGTCTCAGACGGAACTCTGAAGGCCGAGGCGAAGTTACGGATCGTGGTCGAGCGCGAGAACGCACGGGTCGGCTACACCGGCGACCTGTTGTTCTCGACCAGCTCCGCCGTCGCAACGACGGCACGAGTGTCGCTGCGGGCTCACATCACCCAAGAGTTGGACGGGACACCGGGCGACCTCACGCTGGCCCGCATCGTGTTCGACATGTATGGGCCCGACAACAGCAGCAGCGCGCCTGATCGGACGTACCTCGCCTCGCCAAACGCGGACGGTGATGCCGTCGTGGACGCCGGACCTCTGGCAAGGGGAACCTGGACGGTCGTGGTCCGGACCGACGCCTCAAAGGGCTCCTTCGAGGCGCCGACGTCGGACGTCGTCCCGGTCACCGTCTACGCCCCCACAGCCGGCAGCTTCGTGACCGGAGGAGGTTGGGTCCACGATCCCGGATACCTCAACCGCCCGGTCCCCATCTCGAGCGACGACCAGGGTTCGTTCGGGTTGGAAGCCCGGCTGCGCAAGGACGGGACCCCGTCCGGCAACGTCTCCTACACATTCGCCGGCGCGGACGGCAACCAGTACCTCGTTCGCTCAACGGGCTGGGAACATGGCGGAATGGCCATCTCCGCCAGCCAGGCCACCATCGCCGGCACGTGCGACGTCACCGTTCTCGACGGCGCCGGCAGCGTCGTGTCGCAGTCGACGGCCGACACGTTCCGACTCGACGT
>JAWWPM010000058.1:0-7276 GCA_033854915.1 Nocardioidaceae bacterium | reverse complement strand
CCGCGGCGTGACCGCCGGGTCCGGGAAGGTCAAGGCGGCGTCGCTCGCCAGCGACGAGGCCTCGTCATCGGTGAAGACCCGGCGGGACTCGGCCTGCGCCCAGGAGTCTGCCCCCACGCGCTGGCTCACGGTGACCGTGGATCCGTCGGCGGCGGTGTACACCGACAGGAACCAGTAGCCGTGCGGCACGTCGACGGTGAAGCCGTACGACGCGACCCGTGCGCCGTCGGCGAGCCCGGTGACGCTGCAGGTGGGCTGGCCCTGGCTGACCGCGATCTCGGAGCACTTCGGGCTCAGGGGGTAGCCGGGGACGTCCTTGGCCATCAGGACGACGAGGTCCACCTGCGGGTTCAGCGTGTAGTACGCCTCCCAGTCGGTCGCGTTCTCGAACTGCGCGTCGGGCAGCGGGGTGTCGCGGTTCCAGTCGCTCGGGTAGACCTTGGTGGCGTCCGGCAGGCCGGGCAGGTCGTCGTCGATGGTGGCCTGGAAGCCCTCGTCGATCTGGGTGCCGGCCACGAAGTCGTGGTACGGCGGCGCGGCCGCGAAGCTGTCGGGCGTCACGATCTCGTGCGGCCGCTGCAGCCAGGCCCCACCGGTGCCGGCGACGGCCAGGGCAGCGACGGCTCCGCCGGCGACGAAGGTACGACGTACCCGACGGCGGCGCCGGCCGGCGGCCAGCGAGGTGGCGAGGTCGGGACCTCCCACCGGCTCCTCGGTCAGCTGCTCCAGGACGGTGCGGTAGTGCTCGTCGAGGTTCATGGGGTCATCTCCTTGCGGGACAGGTACAGCACGGTCTGGAGACGACCCAGAGCTCGCGAGGTCTGGCTCTTCACGGTGCCCTCCGGCACGTCGAGGATCAGCGCGACCTCGGCGACCGGCAGGTCGTCGAGGAAGCGCAGCGCCAGCACGGCCCGGTCACGCGCCGTCACCCGGGTGAGCGCGTCGAGCAGGGCGAGCCGCTCGTCGTGGTCCTCCCGCACCACCCGCTCCGGCATCTCGCCGCGCAACACCTCGCGCCCCCGCTGCCGGTAGACCGCGATGCAGGTGTTGACCAGCACCCGCCTGGCGTACGCCTCGATCTTGTCCGGCGCGATGCCGGGCCACTTGGCGTAGAGCGCCGTGAACGTCTGCTGCGTGGCGTCCTCGGCGGCCGGCCAGCTGCCGAGCATCGCGTAGGCGGTGCGCATGAACGAGCGCTGGCGAGCCTCGAAGAACTCGCAGTACGCCTGCTCCCAGCGCGGTGTCCTCATGCGTCCCTCCGGTCGTCGGCTCCTGGGTATGAAGAGTCGACGACCCCGTGTCAGGTTCCCTCGTCGGCCAACCAGTCCCGGATCGTGTCGTTGTGCTCGCCCAGCAGCGGGGGAGCCAGGTGCCGCTCGCGGCCCCCGGAGAACGGCTGTTCGTCGAAGCGCAGCGGCGAGCCGGGCAGCACCAGCGCGCCGTACGACGGGTGCTCGACCTCGAGCACGAGTCCCTGCGAGCGCACCTGCTCCCACGCGTAGACGTCGTCCATCGCACGCACCTTCCCGGCCGGGATGCCGGCGCCCAGCAGGAGGTCGAGCCAGTGCTCGGCGGGCTCAGCGGCGAAGATCTCCTCGATCACCGCCACCAGGTCGTCGCGGTGGGCGACCCGCTCACGGTTGGTACGGAAGCGCCCCTGCTCGGGTTCGATCCCGACCGCGGCCGCGAAGCGCTGCCACAGGCCCTCGGACCCGACCGCGACCTGCACCGGCGCGGTGGCCGTCTCGAACATGCCGTACGGCGCGATCGCCGGGTGGTGGGCACCGGCGATGCCCGGCACATCGCCGCCGATGGTCCAGCGGGTGCCCTGGAACGCGTGGACGCCGACCACCCCGGCCAGCAGGGAGGTGCGGACGACCCGCCCGACGCCGGTGGTGTGGCGCTCGTGCAGCGCGGCCACGACGCCGTACGCAAGGTTCATGCCGGCCAGCAGATCGGCGATCGGCACCCCGACCTTGGTCGGCTGCTCGGTGCCGGTCACCGACATCAGCCCGCCCTCGCCCTGCGCGATCTGGTCGTAGCCCGCTCGGTGGGCCTCAGGCCCGTCGTGACCGAAGCCGGTGATCGAGCCGATCACCAGCCGCGGGTTGAGCTCGTGCAGCCGCTCGACGGTGAAGCCGAGCCGGTCGAGCACCCCGACCCGGAAGTTCTCCAGCAGCACGTCGCAACGGCGTACCAGCTGGGAGAGCACGTCGGCGCCGGCCGGGTCCTTCAGGTCCAGGACGATCGACTCCTTGTTGCGGTTGGCCGACATGAAGTACGACGAGTCGTGCGGCCCGTCGTCGGTCGAGGCGCCGGCCGGCCCGGCCCATGGCGGCCCCCAGGCCCGGGTGTCGTCACCGGTCGCGCTCTCCACCTTGATCACCCGGGCGCCCAGGTCGCCGAGCATCATCGCCGCCTGCGGCCCGGCCAGGGCCCGGGTCAGGTCGAGCACGACGACGTCGCCCAGCGGTCCCTCGCTCATGGCGCCAACCTAGTGGGGCCGAGTCGGTCGATGGCGACGTCGGTGCCGGATGGTTGGGTGGACCCATGACTCGGCCGGAGCACGCGACGTACCACCTCGTGCGCCCGCCGACCACCGACGCCGCCCGGGTGACCCTCGACGCCGACCAGCAGCGCGTCGTCGACCACGCGGGTGGTCCGCTCCTGGTGCTGGCCGGTCCCGGCACCGGCAAGACCACCACGCTGGTCGAGGCGATCGCGGAGCGGATCGAGGGGCGCGGGGTCGACCCGTCGCAGGTGCTGGCGCTGACGTTCTCCCGCAAGGCGGCCGAGAGCCTGCGCGACCGGGTGACCGCGCGGGTCGGGCGCACCACCTCGACCACGATGTGCTCGACGTTCCACTCCTTCGCCTACGGCCTGGTGCGTGCCTACAGCCCGGCCGACCTCTACACGGCGCCGCTGCGCCTGCTGTCGGCCCCCGAGCAGGACGTCGTGCTCCACGCCCTGCTCACCGACGCGCCCGAGTCGATCCGCTGGCCCGAGGGGCTGCGCGCGGCGGTCGGCACACGCGGCTTCGCCGCCGAGGTCCAGTCGGTGCTGGCCCGGGCCCGCGAGCGCGGCCTCGACCCGGCCGACCTGCGCGCGCTGGGTCGCGACGAGGGGATCCCGGAGTTCGAGGCGGCCGGGTTGTTCCTCGAGCAGTACCTCCAGGTCCTGGGCTTCTCCAACTCCTTCGACTACGCCGACCTGATCGCCCGGGCCGGCCAGCTGGCCGACGAGCATCGCGACGACCTCCGCCGGCGATTCACGCACGTCTTCGTCGACGAGTACCAAGACACCGACCCGGCCCAGGTCGACCTGCTCCGCTCCCTGGCCGGCGACGGCCGTGACCTGACGGTGGTGGGCGATCCCGATCAGTCGATCTACGGCTTCCGCGGTGCCGACCTGCGCGGCATCCTCGACTTCCCGGCGTCCTTCCCGACCCGCGAGGGCGGCCCGGCGCCGGTGATCGCGCTCGCCACGACGCGCCGCTTCGGGCCCCGCCTGCTGCGGGCCTCGCGCTCGATCGCGGCCTCGATCGGGGTGACCGGCTCGATCCCGCTCGAGGAGTTCCGGGTCTTCCGTGACCCGCGCGCCGACGCACCCGGGCTCGGCGACGGCCGGGTCGAGGTGCTCACCTACGACACCGCCCGCGCCGAGACCGAGCACATCGCCGACCTGCTCCGCCGCGCCCACCTCGAGGACGGCGTCGGCTGGTCCGACATGGCCGTGCTGGTGCGGTCGGGGCGCACCTCGATCCCCGCACTGCGGCGCTCGCTGAGCGGTGCCGGGGTGCCGGTCGAGGTGTCCAGCGACGAGACGCCGCTGGTGCGCGAGCCGGCCGTGCTGCCCCTGCTCGCGGCGCTCCGCGTGGTGGTCGACCTCGACATCGTCGATCTCGACGACCCCGACGTGATCGCCGCCGACCGCGCCGAGGGGCTGCTCACCTCCCCGCTGGGCGGGCTCGACGCCCACGACCTGCGCGGCCTCGCGCGGGCCCTGCGTGGCCGTGACGACGACGTGCCCTCCCGCGAGCTGGTACGCCGTGCGGTCACCGTCCCGGGCTTCCTCGACGGCGTGCGCGGCGAGCCTGCCGAGCGCGCCCGCCGGGTGGTCGCGCTCGTGCGGGGGGCCCGCGAGCGGCTCGATGCCGGCGACAGCCCCGAGCAGGTGCTCTGGACCCTCTGGGACGGCACCGACTGGGGCTCGCGCCTGCGCCACCAGACCGAGCTCGGCGGCCAGTCGGCGCGGCTCGCCCACCGCGACCTCGACGCGATCTGCGCGCTGTTCGACGCGGCCGCCCGGTCCGAGGAGCAGTCGGGCCACGTCGGTCTCCGTGAGTTCCTCGACACCCTGTCCGCGCAGGAGATCCCGGCCGACACCCTCGCCGAGCGGGGGGTCCGGGGTGAGGCGGTGCGGCTGCTGACCGCCCACCGGTCCAAGGGCCTCGAGTGGGACCTCGTGGTGGTCGCCCACGTGCAGGAGGGCGCCTGGCCCGATCTGCGGCGGCGCAACACCCTGCTCGGTGCCGACCGGATCGGCCGGGGCGCCCTGGTCGAGCCGCTGACCCCGGCCGCGCTGCTGGCCGAGGAGCGACGGCTGTTCTACGTCGCCGCCACCCGGGCCCGCCGCCGGCTGCTGGTGACGTCGGTCGCCTCGCCCGACGACGACGGCGAGCAGCCGTCGCGCTTCCTGCGCGAGCTCGGGGCCGGCGAGCCCGAGCACCACCAGGGCAGACCACGCCGTCCGCTGTCACTGGCCGGCGTGGTGGCCGACCTGCGCCGTACCGCCGCGGACCCGGCCCAGCCCGACGAGCTCCGGCGGGCAGCGGCCCGCCGGCTCGCCGCGATCGCGGCGACCCACGTGAACGGGCGGCCGTTGGCGCCGGCAGCCGACCCCGCCACCTGGTGGGGGCTGCGGGCGCCGAGCCGGTCCACGACCCCGATCCGCCCCGCGGGCGAGCCGGTCCGGCTCTCCGCGAGCGCGCTGCAGGGGCTGCTCACCTGCCCGGCCCAGTGGTTCCTCCAGCAGGAGGCGGGTGGCATCGTGGTCAGCTCGACCGCCCAGGGCTTCGGGATCATCGTGCACGCCCTCGCCGACCGGGTGGCCAAGGGCGAGCTCGAGGCCGGACCCGACCTGGTGACGGACCTGATGGCCCTGGTCGACGACGTCTGGGACCGGATGTCCTTCCGCACCCCCTGGTCGGGCGAGCGCGAGCGTGAGGCCGTCCGCGGCGCGCTGGCCCGCTTCGTCGCCTGGCAGTCGCGACCCGGTGCGCGCACCCACGTGTCGTCCGAGGGGAAGATCGAGGCGACCGTCGACCTGCCCGACGGGCAGCGGGTGCGGCTGATCGGCTACGTCGACCGGCTCGAGCTCGACGAGGCCGGCGACCTCGTCGTCGTGGACCTCAAGACGGGCAAGTACGCCCCGACCGACACCTCCCTGCCCGACAACCCCCAGCTCGGCCTCTACCAGCTCGCCGTCGACCGCGGCGCGGCCGACGAAGCTGTCGGGCGGCCGGTGCGGTCCGGGGGCGCCGAGCTGGTCCAGCTCCGGCTCGGCACCGACCTGCCCAAGGTGCAGCCCCAGGCGCCGCAGGTGCCCGACGCCGACGGTGTCACGGTGATCGAGCACCAGCTGATGGCCGCGGTCGCTGCGGTGCGCGGCGAGGAGCTCGTGGCTCGGCCGGGTCCGCAGTGCGACCGGTGCGACTTCCATGCGCTGTGCCCCACCAAGTCCTCCGGTTCGGTGCTGTCATGAGCGTGACCATCGAGACGCCGGAGCAGCTCCGCGAGGTGATGCGGGCCGACTTCGCGTTCAGCCCCCAGCAGTTCGCCGCGATCACCGCACCGCTCGAGCCCGCCGTGGTGATCGCCGGCGCCGGCTCGGGCAAGACCTCGGTGATGGCGGCGCGGGTGGTCTGGCTGGTCGCCACCGGCCAGGTCACCCCGGCCGAGGTGCTCGGGCTGACCTTCACGACCAAGGCGACCGCCGAGCTGGCCCTCCGGATCCGCGAGTCGCTGCGCGCCGCCGGACTGCTGCCCACCCGCGGCCAGCGCCTCACCGAGGGCGACGCCGACGGCGAGGAGATCGAGGAGCCGACCGTGGCGACCTACCACTCCTACGCCGCGGGCCTGCTCACCGAGCACGGCCTCCGGATCGGCCACGAGCCCGACACCCGGTTGATCGCCGACGCGTCGCGCTACCAGCTGGCGGGGCGCACGATCGCGCGGCACACCGCGCCGGTGGTGCACCTCAGCGACGCACCCCAGCTGGTCGTGCAATGGCTGCTCGCCCTCGACGGCGAGCTCTCCGAGCACCTGGTCACGCCCGACGAGGTCCGCGCACTCGACGCCCGCGAGCGGGTGCTGTTCGTCGAGGGCATGGAGGGTGAGAGCCGCAAGACCTACCGCGAGCGCAACGAGAAGGCGATCCTGGCCATCGACCGGCGGGCCGAGCTGCTGGCCCTGGTCGAGGAGTACCGCGCCCTCAAGCGCCACCACGGGCTGATGGACTTCTCCGATCAGATCGCGCTCACGGCGCGGCTGGCCCGCGACTGCCCCGAGGTCGGGGACGCCGAGCGGGCGAGGTTCAAGGTGGTGCTCCTCGACGAATACCAGGACACCTCCGTCGCCCAGGCGCTCATGCTGTCCCGGCTCTTCAGCGGCCCCGACGTGGCGCACGGGCTGGGACACCCGGTCACCGCCGTCGGCGATCCCAACCAGGCGATCTACGGCTGGCGCGGAGCCTCGGTCTCCAACATCCTGGAGTTCCCCGAGGCGTTCCCGGCCGCCGCCGGCCGCGCCACGTCGTACCCCCTCACGGTCAACCGCCGCTCCGACGTCACCATCCTCGACACGGCCAACCACCTGGCCGGGGAGCTCTACCAGCTGCGCCCGGAGCTGCGGCCGCTCGAGCCGAAGCCCGACGCGGTGGCGGGCGAGGTGACCGCCGGTCTCTACGAGACCTACGACGACGAGCTCGCCGCGCTGGGAGACGCCGTGACCGCAGCGCACGCGGCCATGACCGAGCCGTCGTGGCGCGAGATCGGCGTCCTCACCCGCGACAACAGCCACGCCGCCGACGTCTTCGACACCCTGACCCGCCGCGAGATCCCGGTCGAGATCGTCGGGCTCAAGGGGCTGCTGCGGCTGCCCGAGGTGGCCGAGGTGGTCGCCACGCTGACCCTGGTCCAGGACGTCACGGCCAACGCCGCGCTGCTCACCCTGCTCGCGGGTCCGCGCTGGGCGCTCGGACCGCGCGACCTGGCACT
>JAWWPM010000057.1:0-4371 GCA_033854915.1 Nocardioidaceae bacterium | reverse complement strand
CGGCGTCGATGCGGGCATTGTCCGAGGTCGCAGCCGAGGATCTCGCGGACGCGCTGCCGGCACAGCTCTCCGGTGGCCAGCAGCAACGCGTCGCCATCGCCCGAGCCCTTGCCGGTGACCACCGGCTGGTTCTTGCCGACGAGCCGACCGGCGCCCTGGACCGGTCCCACGCCCATGAGGTCGCCCTCGCGCTGCGCGACGCGGTGGCCGCCTCCGGCGGCGCCCTCGTTCTCGCCACCCATGACCCCGAGCTCGCAGCCATGTTCGACCAACAGCTCGCCATCAGCGACGGCAGTATCTCCCACAGTGTGAGGTCACGATGAGAACCAGTCGATGGTTGGCCGGACTCATCAGGCGCCGCCCCGTCGAGCTGCTCGTGGCAGCGGTCAGCATCGCCCTCACGGTCGCGTTCGTGGCCTCACTGGGCGCGTTCGTGGCACAGAGCCACGCCGCGCTCACCGTCCGGGCCGCCAGCTCGGTGCCGGTCGACTGGCAGGTGCAGGTCACGCCCCAAGGGAGCGTGGCCACCGTGGCGCGCGACGTACGGGCACTGCCCGATGTCCGTGCTGTACAACAGGTGTCCTTCGCGCACGTTCGGTCTCTGCGGTCGAGCGGGTCCCAGGGTTCGCGGAGCACCGGCGCTGCCTACGTCGTCTCGATCCCGCCGACGTACGCCGCCACGTTCCCCGGCGAGCTGCGCCATCTGGTCGGGGCGAGCTCCGGCTCGCTGCTCTTCCAGCAGACCGCCGCGAACCTCGCCCTGGCACCCGGCGGACGCATCTCGGTCCACACCACATCCGGGACCAGGGCGGTCACGGTCGACGGCATCGTCGACCTGCCCGCCGAGGACTCCTTCTTCCAGGTGGTGGGACTGGCTCCGGGTGCCGGGGTCAGCGCTCCGCCGGACAATGTCCTGCTAGTGCGGCCTCACACCTTCACCCGCCTGGTCGGCAGGACCACCGTCGTCCACCAGCTGCACGTCGGGTTCACCCATGGCGGCCTGCCTGCGGATCCGCAGACCGCGGCCATCGCGATCCAGGGACGCGCCAACCACTTCCAGGCCACAGTCGCCGGCGGCGCACTGGTCGGCGACAACCTCGGCACGGCGCTCACGCTGGCCGGTGAGGACGCACGCTATGCGAACCTGCTGTTCCTCCTGCTCGGCCTTCCCGGCCTGGCACTCGCTGCTGTGGTGGCCGGGCTCGTGGTGGCGTTGCGATCGGACCGGCGGCGCCGCGAGATCGCTCTGCTGCGTCTACGTGGCGCCTCCATCGCACAGGTGGTGCGCATGGTGGCCGGCGAGTCGGTCACGATCGCCCTCATCGGCGCTCTGCTCGGTGTCCCGCTCGCCCTGCTTGCCATCCGGCTGGCCCTGCCTGCCGGCACCGCGCTGGCGCCGGGTTGGACCATCGCCGCCGTCGTCGGTGGCCTTCTCCTGGCGCTGGCCACCCAGGCGGGGTCGGTCCTGCGGCTGGCATTCGGTCGCGAGCGCACCGGTGTGGCGGCCGAGGCCTCCCGCGGGCCCCGCACCGGCACCCCGTGGCCGTTGAAGGCAGGACTCGACATGCTCCTCCTGGCCGGCGCCGCCATTGCCTTCGCGCTCACCGCACGCGGCGGATACCAGGTGGTGCTGGCACCCGAGGGCATCCCACAGACCCAGGTCAACTACGCCGCGCTCGCCGGGCCGGCCTTGGCGTGGCCAGGGCTCGCCCTTCTGGTGTGGAGGCTCACGTCCTGGTTCAACGGGAGGCGCACCGGGCGTTGGTCGCTCGGCCGGCCTGGCAGTGCACCCGAGCTCGAGGCCGCCGCGCTGCGGCAGCGCCGTCGGTTGATCGCGCGAGGGGCCGCTGGATTGGCGGTCGCCATGGGGCTCGCGGTCTCCACGGCCATCTTCACCTCGACCTACGATGCCCAGTCGCGCCTGGACGTCGCCCTGACCGTGGGCAGCGACGTTGCGGTTGTCGAGCCTCCAGGATCGTCGGTGGGACCACAGGCCGCCACCACCCTGGGTAACGTCGCCGGTGTCCAGGCTGTCGAGCCGCTGCAGCACCGGTTCGGTTACGTCGGGCCAGATCTTCAGGACCTCTACGGGATCCAGGCCAGCACGTTCGCGCGGGTAGCGCCGCTGCAGGACGCCTTCGTCCCGGGCAGCACGATCAGCAAGACCCTGGCGTCGCTGCAGTCGACCCCCGACGGGGTGCTGCTTTCGGCTGAGACCCTGCACGACTACCAGCTCCATGCCGGTGACTTGATCCGGATCCGTCTGCAGACCGGCACTAACGACACCTACCGTCCCGTGGACTTCCATGTGGTCGGTCAGGTCACCGAGTGGCCGACCGCACCCAAGGACAGCTTCATCGTGGCCAACGCCGACTACATCACCCAGCAGACGGGCTCCAACGCCGTCGGCACGTTCCTGGTCTCGACCGGAAACCCCGCGGCAACCGCTGCCGCGCTGGCTGGCGCACCGTCGGTCGCCGGGTCCGGCGCCCGAGTACAGGACATCTCCTCCGCCGGTTCCCAGGTCACCAGCGTCTCGGGCCTGGCGGGAACCGACCTGTCCGGCCTGTCGCGACTCGAGCTCGGGTTCGGTGTGCTGCTTGCGCTGGCCTGCTCGGGGCTGGCTCTCCTGGGCGGCATCGTCGAGCGCCGCCGCGCGCTCGTGCTCCTGGCCGCCCTGGGAGCCACCCCGCGCCAACGTGGGCGGTTCCTGGCCAGCGAAGCGCGAGCGATGGTCATCGCCGGAGTCATCGGCGGAGCTGTCATCGGGACCACGATCGCCTACCTCCTGGTCAAGGTGCTCACCGGCATCTTCGACCCTGCCCCATCGGCGGCCACGATCCCGTGGGGCTACCTGTCCTTCCTGGTCGGGGTCGTCGCAGCAGTGACGGTGCTGGTGGTCTCCGGTGTCGGTCGGCTTGTCGCCCGGGCCGGGCCCAGCGAGCTCCGGGACCTGTGAGACCACCCGGTACTAGCCTCGGAACGGGAGGAACGTGCGTGAAGGTCCTGGTGATCGAGGACGACGTGAGGATGGCGACCCTGCTGCGGCGGGGACTGGCCCAAGAGGGCTGGGCCGTCGATGTGGTGGGCGACGCCGTCGACGCACGCCACGCCATCTCCAGCACGCCGTACGACGTGGTGGTCTGTGACGTCGGCCTCCCGGGCCCGGAGTCGGGGCTGGACTGGTGTCGCTGGTTTCGAGCCGAGGGCCACTGGACTCCCGTGCTGATGCTCACCGCCCGTACCGGGGTGGACGACCGAATCGCCGGGCTCGACTGCGGAGCCGATGACTACCTCGGGAAGCCGTTCGCGTTCGGGGAGCTCGCGGCCCGCCTCCGCGCTCTGCTCCGTCGCGGCGAGACCGCGCGTCCGACGGCGCTGCGCAACGGCGAACTGGTGCTCGACCCCGCCGAACACCAAGTCCGCTGGCGCGACCGGCCGGTCGACCTCTCGCCCCGCGAATTCGCGCTCCTGGACTACCTCATGCGCAGACCCGGCGACGTGGTGCGCCGCACCGAGATCCTCGACCACGTCTGGGACTACGCCTACGACGGCACCTCCAACGTCGTCGACGTCTACGTCCGCTACCTACGCAACAGGCTCCACGAGGCCGGGGCCGGCCACGACGTGATCGAGACCGTACGTGGAGTCGGCTACCGACTGGTTGTCCCTGCATGACTCTCGTTCCGTCCTCGCTGCGGAACCGACTGGTGCTCGGGGCGGTCGCAGTCGGCTTCGTGTTCGCAGTTGCTTTCGGCGTCACTGCCAGCTGGCAGGTGCACCTCGCGGAGAACAAGGCCGTCCGAGCGGCACTCCAGACCCGCATCGAGCTGGCCCGCGACCAGGTCGCAGCCAACGGCTCGCTCACCCAGGACGCCGGTAGCCCGCAGACCGATCTCGTCCAGATCCTTGCCCCCGACGGCTCCGTCCGTTCGAGTAGCCCGGCCCTGACCGATGCCCCACCGCTCATCGACATCGCCGACGTTCGGGGATCGACCGGCGGCGTGCAGTCCACCATCGCGCTGCAACAGCCCGACATCGACCTCGCCGTGCTCGCGGTCCCGTTTCACCTCGCCGGCACGTCGGGATCCCCAGGGGGTACCGGGGCGCTCGTGGTGGCAGTCGATGCCGAGGGGTTCAACACTGCCACGTCTGGCCTGCTCGGCCTGCTCCTCGGGGGCCTGACCGTCGTCGTACTCGCCATGGCCTTGCTCTCCTGGGTCCTCACCGGACGCGCCTTGAGCAGCGTCACCCGCCTGACCGAGAGCGCCGAGGCCGTCGAGCCCCAGAAGCTCGCCGCAGGACTCCCCCTACCCCACCGGGACGCCGAGCTCGCCCGGCTGGTCGGGGCCCTGAACCGAATGCTGGTCA
>JAWWPM010000056.1:0-2640 GCA_033854915.1 Nocardioidaceae bacterium | reverse complement strand
ATGCTGCGCGACGGCCGAGGATCGAGAGAAACACCCGGCGTCAGGAGTCCGTCGTCCGCGGGCGACCGCGCTTGGGCAGCGGTGCCGCCTTCCTCGGCATCCGGCCGGCGTCCAGGAGGGCCCGGCGGAGCAGCATCTCCACGTGCGCGTTGACGCTGCGGAACTCGTCGCCGGCCCAGCGGACCAGGGCGTCGTGCACCGCGGGGTCGACCCGCAGCAGGACCTGCCGTCGTTCGGCCACTAGTACAAGGAGCCCGCGTTGACGACCGGCGAGGGCGGCTGGTCGCCACAGAGGACCACCAGCAGGTTGCTGACCATGCTCGCCTTGCGTTCCTCGTCGAGCTCGACCACGCCCCGCTCGGACAGCCGGTTGAGTGCGAGCTCGACCATGCCGACTGCGCCCTCGACGATCCGGCTGCGGGCCGCGACGACCGCGTTCGCCTGCTGCCGGCGCAGCATGACCTGGGCGATCTCCTGGGCGTAGGCCAGGTGCGAGATCCGGACCTCGACGATCTCCACGCCCGCGATCGACACCCGCTCGGCGACCTCGTGGGCGAGCTCGCCGGCGACGACGTCGATCGAGCCACGCAGGGAGGTGCCGGTGTCGGTCGCGTTGTCGTACGGGTGGCTGGTGGCCACGTGCCGCAGCGCCGACTCCGCCTGCACGGTGACGAAGTCGCGGTAGTCGTCCACGGCGTACGTCGACTTCGCGGTGTCCGCGACCTGCCACACCACGATCGCGGCGATCTCGACCGGGTTGCCGTCCTGGTCGTTGACCTTGAGGTGGTGGGTCTCGAAGTTGCGGACCCGGATGCTGACCGACCGGCGCACGGTCAGTGGCAGCAACCACCAGAACCCGGGCTTGCGCACCGTGCCGATGTAGCTCCCGAAGAACTGCACGACGAAGCTCTGCCCCGGCGTCACCACGATCAGCGACGTGACGACCAGGAGGGCGAGCACGATCGGCAGCCAGACCCAGCCGTTGATGCCCGCCCTCAGCAGCCACCAGGTGACCCCGATCAGAGCGGCGACCACCAGCACGCCGAACCAGCCGTTGAGGGTCGCCGCGGGACGCTGCTCGATCTCGACGCGTGCCCCCTGGT
Organism: Nocardioidaceae bacterium; assembly: GCA_033854915.1. GTDB lineage: Bacteria > Actinomycetota > Actinomycetes > Propionibacteriales > Nocardioidaceae > Nocardioides. The sequence continues at coordinate 1,537 of JAWWPM010000056.1, read as the reverse complement.
GCCCGACCGGCCCGACCTCGTCGGGCGAGATCCCTGTGCTCATCGCGTGCTCCTTCTCAGAAAAGTGATATCTATGTGATAGCACTTTCTCGCGTCGTGCGCCAGAGTCAGCCGGTCCGGCTGGCAGGATGCGGGCCATGGCTCTGATCGAGGCGCGGGGACTCGCGAAGACGTACGGGGGCAAGCCAGCGGTGCAGGACCTCAGCTTCGAGGTCAGGCCCGGGAGCGTGACGGGGTTCCTGGGCCCCAACGGTGCGGGCAAGTCGACCACGATGCGGTTGATGCTCGAGCTCGACCACGGGCCCGGCAGCACGACGTTCGACGGCAAGCCGTTCCACGCGCTGCGTCAGCCGATGCGGCACGTCGGGGCGCTGCTGGAGGCCAAGCCGTTCCACCCGACGCGCAAGGCGCGCAGCCACCTGCTGATGCTGGCCGCGGCCAACGGGGTCCCCGCCTCGCGGGTCGACGAGGTGCTGCGGCTGGTGGGGCTCACCGAGGTGGCCCGCAAGAAGCCGAAGACGTTCTCGCTGGGCATGGGTCAGCGGCTCGGGCTCGCGGGTGCCCTGCTCGGCGACCCGCACACGCTCATCCTCGACGAGCCGGCCAACGGGCTCGACCCGCAGGGCATCCAGTGGATGCGCCAGTTCCTCAAGGCGCTCGCGGCGGAGGGCCGCTCGGTTTTCGTGTCCAGCCACCTGCTCTCCGAGATGGCGCTCCTCGCCGACCAGCTGGTCGTGATCGGCCGGGGCCGGATGATCTCCAGCGGCCCGGTGGCCGGGTTCATCGACGCGGCCAGCCACAAGACGGTGCTGGTCCGCACGCCGCAGGCCGACGACCTCCGGCGGCTGCTGGCCGGCCGCGACGGCGTCGGCGTCGACGTACGCCCGGACGGGGCGGTGACCGTCACCGGCCTGGACGCCGGCGCGATCGGCGACCTCGCGTTCGACAACGGGGTCCGGCTGCACGAGCTCGCGCCGCAGGCGGCGACGCTGGAGGAGGCGTTCCTCGCGGCGACCGAGGGCGACGAGGAGTTCCACGCGGCCGTGCTCCCGCCCACTCCGGGCCGACCGGAGGGCCCGGCGTGAACGACGCACTGCGCTACGAGTGGACCCGGCTGCGCACGATCCGCTCCACCTGGTGGCTGACCGGCTCCGCGGTCGGCATCGCCGTCGCGCTCTCGATCCTGATCGGCTGGGCATCCCACCACGAGTTCTCCCAGCACCCGCCCACCGCCTCCGACCTCGACGGCTTCGGCCCGATCCTGGTCACCCAGCTCGCCGCCACCGGCACCATCCCGAGCCTGCTCGGCTTCCTGCTCGCGATGATCGGGATCTTCGCCTGGGGCCACGAGTACCGGCACGGGATGATCCGGGCCTCGCTCACCGCGCTCAACTCACGGCCGACGTTCTGGGTGGCCAAGTACCTCGTCGTCGGCCTCTGGGTCGGCGCGGTGTCGCTGGTCGCGATGCTCCTCTCGGGGCTGATCGGGGTGGTGTACGTCGGCCGCTGGGTGACGATCTTCGACGGCCAGACGATC
>JAWWPM010000055.1:0-4269 GCA_033854915.1 Nocardioidaceae bacterium | reverse complement strand
GAGGTCTTGCCGCCGCGGCTGGTGAGGATGCCCTTGGCGGCGACCATGCCGCGCAGGTCGTCGGGGTTGGTCTCCTTGCGGACCAGGATCACGTCCTCACCGCGCTCGGCCCACTCGACCGCCGTGTCGGAGTCGAAGACGGCCTTGCCGACGGCCGCACCGGGCGAGGCGTTCATGCCGGTCGCCACCAGGGTCCGCGCCGCGGTCTCGTCGAAGCTCGGGAACATCAGCTGGGCGAGCTGGGCACCGGTCACCCGACGGGTCGCCTCGTCGGCGTCGATCAGTCCCTCGTTGGTCATGTGCCGGCCGATCCGGAACGCCGCGGCCGGGGTGCGCTTGCCGACCCGGGTCTGCAGCATCCACAGCTTGCCGCGCTCGACGGTGAACTCGATGTCGCACATGTCGCGGTAGTGCTTCTCCAACGTCGCCATGATCTCGAGCAGCTCGTCGTGCGAGCTCTTGTCGACCTTCTCCATGTCGGCCAGGGAGACCGTGTTGCGGATGCCCGCAACGACGTCCTCGCCCTGCGCGTTCTGGAGGTAGTCGCCGTACACGCCTTGGTAGCCGGAGGCCGGGTCGCGGGTGAACGCGACGCCCGAGCCGGAGTCCTCGCCGAGGTTGCCGAAGACCATCGCCTGAACGTTGACGGCCGTGCCGAGGCCCTCCTCGATGCGTTCCTGGCGGCGGTAGAGCACCGCACGCTCGGTGTTCCAGGACTCGAAGACGGCCCGCATCGCGAGGTCGAGCTGCTCGCGAGGATCCTGCGGGAAGCCGCGGCCCGCGTGCTCGGAGATGGCGCCCTTGAAGGTCTCGATCAGCCCGGAGAGGTCGTCGACGCCCAGGTCGGTGTCGGCCTGCGTGCCGCGGTCCTTCTTCAGCCGGTCGAGGGCCCTGGAGAAGACCTCGCTCTCGATGCCGAGCACGGTCGAGCCGAACATCTGCAGCAGGCGTCGGTAGGAGTCCAGGGCAAACCGCTCGTCGCGGCTCTGCTCGGCCAGGCCGCGCACCGAGTGGTCGTTGAGGCCGACGTTGAGGACGGTCTCCATCATCCCGGGCATCGAGAACTTCGCACCCGATCGCACGCTGACCAGCAGCGGGTCGTCGTGGTCACCGAGCCGGCGCCCCATCGCCTCCTCGAGGGAGTGCAGGTGCTTGTCGATCTCCGTGGAGAGGCCCTCGGGTACGTCGCCGACCTCGAGGTAGGCGCGGCAGGCGTCGGTGGAGATCGTGAAGCCGGGCGGTACGGGAAGGCCGAGGTTGGTCATCTCGGCGAGGTTCGCACCCTTGCCCCCGAGCAGGTCCTTCAGATCCTTGTTGCCCTCTGCGAAGTCGTAGACGTAGGTCATGAGCCGATCCTTGCGCGTCAGGTCACCGTTGGCGAGGACCCACTCTCGACATAGGTCGAAAGTCCCGACGCCGCGTTACCGATGGCGGCCTCGATCCGCCGCGCGGTGAAGTCGGCGCAGCGCTCGCGCACCTGCTCGGGCGTGGCGAACTCGGCGCTACGGATCTCGCGGGGCTCCAGCACCATCGTCTCCACGATGCCTCCGTCGCGGACACCACCGTCGAAGACCAGGCAGACCGCGTCGTCCCAGCCTCCCCACGGTGGCAGCCAGTCGGTCAGCAACAGGTCGCCGGCCTCGATGTCGAGCGCTAGCTCCTCGTGGATCTCGCGACCCGCGGCCAGCCTGGGTGACTCGCCGACCTCGACGACCCCGCCCGGGAGGTCCCAGTCGCGCTTGTAGGTGAGCTGGCAGATCAGGACGCGCCCCTCCTCGTCGCGGACGAGCAGCTGGCTGATCGCCCGCTTGCGGGGGAGGGAGGAGTTGAGCAGGCCGCGGAAGGCCTCCGGATCGCTGAGCGGTGGGTCGCTGGCCAGCCGGGCGAGGATCACCATGCCGGTGGCATCCGGGCGGTCGGCCATGCCCGGCTCGAGTCGCTGGACGCCCTCGCGCCGCAGCCCCGCCCGGGTGGCCACGCGTAGCGATGCGGCGTTGCGTGGGTCCACCTCCGCCTGGACCCGCCGGGCTCCCAGGTGCTCGATCGCGTAGTCGGTGACGAGTCGCACGGCCCGGGTCGCGAAGCCGTGCCCCCGATGTCCGGCGTACAGCATCCACGACAACGACGCGGTCTCCCCGCGGGGCCGGACCTCGGCGTTGCCGACGATCTCACCGTCGTGGTGGATGGCGAAGGTCAGGCGGGTCCCTGCCTCGCGCTCGCGTCGCCAGCGCTCCACGACATCGAGCATGCCCTCCGGGGTGGATCGTCCGGGATGCCCGAACCACAGCCGTGCCTCGTCGTCCTCGCCCTGTACGTGGGCGGCGATGTGGTCCTCGACGAACGGACGGAGGGTGACCTCGCCGTCGGTCAGCACGGGCTGCTCCGGCTGATCACTCACCCGGCCACCCTAACCGGGGGTCGCCGGAGGTCCGCGAGGTGTCGGTCCATGCCCTGCACGCCCTCCGCGGGGCTGATCCTGCCGAGGCAGACCGCCGTCGTCAGACCGTCCATCAGTGCGCGGAGCCGGACGCCCTCGGCCGCCCTGTCATGGACCTCGAGAAGCGTGAGCACCCTCCCGATCACCGTGTCCAGGTGGGTCTCCCGATCGGCGAAGTACGGGGGCAGGGCGACCTCGCCTGAGGTCGGCTCGACCCGCGTCCCCCGATCCAGGTCGTCGGTCTCGACGTCGCTCCAGCCGCGCTCCGCGATCTGGAAGTCGTGGCGCAGGATGCGGGCGCACTCGTGGCTGCGGGGCACGGCTGAGTGCGTGACGGCGAGCCGAAGCCAGACCAGCTCCTCGTTGATCCGGGAGCGCTCATCGGGAAGCAGCCGATGCATGAGGGTCCGCGCCGCCTCGTCGGGATCCTCCGGGAGGCGGCCCCAGCGTCCGGCTCGGCGGTCGCGCACGAGAGAGAACGCTGCCTGCCGGAGGAACTCGAATCTGCTGGAGTAGTCGACGCGTTTGACCATGTCCCTGTCTCACCCCTGATCAAGGGGTTCACATTCAGGGGTGGCTGCGACAACGCAGTTGGAACAGGGTGTTCCACTTCGCTTCTGACTGGCCGCGCTGAAGCAGAACACGGTGTTCCACCTCGCTTCTCACCGGCGGTGCTGAAGCAGAACGGAGAGTGTTCCGGATCAGGCGCGGCGCAGCCAGATGGTGGCCAGGGGTGGGACCACGATGGTCGCATGGGCCGGCTGGCCGTCGTGGTGGCCCTCGTGGGCGGTGACCGAGCCGAGGTTGCCGACGCCGGATCCGGTGTAGGCGGCGGCGTCGGTGTTCAGGACCTCGTGCCACTCACCGGCCGCCGGCAGACCGAGCCGGAAGTCGGTGTGCGGGACGGCCGAGAAGTTGCTGACGCACACCACCTCCCCGCCTGAGCCCCCACGCCGGATGAACGAGAACGTGTTGCGCCCGGCGTCGTTGGCGTCGATCCACTCGAACGACGTGGGGTCGTCGTCGCGGGACCAGACGGCCTCGGACGCGGCGTACGCCGCATTGAGGTCCTTGACCATCCGGTGCACGCCGAGGTGCTCGGGGTGGTCGAGCAGCCACCAGTCGAGCTCGCGCGACTCGGCCCATTCGGACTCCTGGCCGATCTCGCAGCCCATGAACAGCAGCTGCTTGCCGGGATGGGCCCACATGAAGGCCAGGTAGGCCCGCAGGTTGGCCAGCTGCTGCCAGCGGTCGCCGGGCATCTTGCGGAGGAGGGAGCCTTTGCCGTGGACCACTTCGTCGTGGCTGAGCGGGAGCACGAAGTTCTCGGTGAACGCGTAGGTCAGCCCGAAGGTCAGGTCGTTGTGGTGCCAGGCACGGTGCACGGGCTCGTGGGCGAGGTAGTCGAGGGTGTCGTGCATCCAGCCCATGTTCCACTTGAAGCCGAAGCCCAGGCCGTCGGCCGAGGTGGCGGCCGTGACACCGGGCCACGAAGTCGACTCCTCGGCGATCGTGGAGACGCCGGGCACCCGCTTGTAGACGGTGGCGTTCATCTCCTGGAGGAACTGCACGGCCTCGAGGTTCTCCCGGCCGCCGTGGGTGTTGGGGCTCCACTCGCCCTCCTCGCGCGCGTAGTCGAGGTAGAGCATCGAGGCGACGCCGTCGACCCGGAGCCCGTCGGCGTGGAACTCCTCGAGCCAGTAGTGAGCGTTGGCGTAGAGGAAGTTGCGCACCTCGCGCCGCCCGAAGTTGAAGATGTGGGAGCCCCACTCCTTGTGCCAGCCGCGCTGCGGGTTGGGGTCCTCGTAGAGCGGCGTGCCGTCGAAGCGGGG
>JAWWPM010000054.1:0-10593 GCA_033854915.1 Nocardioidaceae bacterium | reverse complement strand
CCCGACAACGTGGTCGGTCCGGTCACCCGCAGGTGAGTGGGGCCGGCGCCGAGCGCGACGATCTCGGAGTCGAGGGCCGAGCCGATCCGGGCGACCATCTCCAGGGAGAGGTTCTGATGGCCCTTCTCGATCCGGTTCACCGCGCTCTGACTGGTGGAGAGGCGCTCGGCGAGCTGCTGCTGGGTGAGCCCGCGATGCGTGCGGGCGTCGCGGATGAGCTTGCCGATCCGGCCCTTGAAGTCCTCGGTCATGGTCTCAAGATATCTCATCTGTGAGATAGCGCTGCGCTCCTCGTCGCGGGGTGTCCTCGGGGGGAGGATGTCCGGCATGAGGTTACCGGGACGGGCCAGATGATCAAGGCGGTGGTCCTCGACATCGGCTCGGTGCTCGAGGTGATCGACGACGACGCGTTCCCCGCCCCGTTCGAGACCCGGCACGGGATGAGCGAGGGCGCGGTGGCTGCGGCCTCCGACTTCGCCGGCGACCCGGGGACCGGAGCCCTCTCCGAGGCCGAGGTGCGAGCGCACTGGCAGGAGCGGCTGGACCTGACCGAGGCGCAGGCCGACGAGCTGATGGGCGACTACTGGCGGTGGTACATCGGCACCCTCGACCGGCCGCTGGTCGACTGGTTCGCCGGAGTGCGGGGGAGGGGGCTGAAGGCCGCGATCCTGTCCAACTCCGGGCCGGGCGCCCGGGAGGCCGAGCGGGTCTGGGGCTTCGAGGAGATGACCGACGACATCGTCTACTCCCACGAGGTGGGGCTGGGCAAGCCCGATCCCGCGGTCTACGCGCTGAGCGCCGCCCGCCTCGGTGTGGCACCGGGCGAGATCGTGTTCCTGGACGACGTCGCGGCGAACGTCGAGGCCGCTCGCGCGGCCGGCTGGCACGCCGTACTCCACGAGGAGACGGCGCGCTCCATCGCCGAGCTGGAGCGGATCATCGCCGACGGGTCGTGACCGGCGGGTGCGACGCGATCAGCCGACGTGAGCCAGCTGGCTGCCGGGCATGACGCACGGCGCGCAGTCGCAGCCTTCGTCGCAGGCCAGGTAGGTGTGGACCCCATGACCACACCTCGGGCAGGGCAGGTCGTGCGAGAGGTGCTGGTCGTTGTCACTGACCGAGTCCCACATGGCTGCCTCCATTCCCCTGAGTCTGCGTTCCCGAGGTTGTAGAAACATCGTGACCCCCGTCACGTGCCGATGCACGCGATCCGGGCCGATATGGTCCGAGAGGACCAGGCATTGGGGCCGAACGGCCCCCGGACGGACCGGGCCACGGCTCAGAACTCGCAAGGTGGGGAGGTAGTACCTGCCTGTTCAAGGACGGGACGCTGGGTCACACCCGCAGCGTGCGGAGCGGCCGACGGGTCGCGAACCACAGGCACAGCAGGGACATCGAGAGCCCGCAGACGGCGGTAGCGGTGAGGACGCCGGCGTGCCCGGCGACGGCGCCGAACACCGGGACGGACAGAGGCATCAGGATCATGTCGCCGAGGCTGGTGACCGACGAGACGCGTCCGAGGTGCATCGGGTCGATCACGCGGATGAAGGTGGCGCTGAGCCAGACCGAGGCTGCCCCGGCGGTGAAGCCCAGGACCGCCATGGCTCCCACCAGCGTCGGCCGGGTGCCGATGCCCACGCAGGCGATCGCGACGCCCTGGAGCACCAACATCCGGAACGCGGTCGACGCGGCGTACGTCGGTCGCCACCGGATCCCGACCAGGCTGCCGACGATGGCTCCGGCGGCCAGGCAGGCGTCGGCGATCCCGAGCCAGTGCGGCCCCCAGGCGGAGCCGTTGACGCGCAGGGCCACCCCGAGACCGGCGACGGGGGTGACGAAGACGTTGAGCGCCGTCAGTCCGACGACGAAGAGCATTGCGCTCTCGTGGTTGCGCAGGTAGGCCATGCCGTCGGTGAACGAGTCGCGCCACCGGTCGTGCACGGCCCGCGGCAGCCGGAAGCGTGGCCTGACCACCAGCAGCATCACCACCGCGATCGCCACGAACGTCGCCGCGTCGATGAGCATCACCAGCACGATGCCGCCCCAGGCCACGAGGATGCCGCCGGCGGGCGCCCCGAGCAGTCTCGACGCCCGGCCGCTGATCTGGTTCCAGCCCTGGACGGTGCCGAGGTCGTCCCCGGCGATCAGCTGGCGCACGAGAGTGGCACCTGCGGGGATCGTGAGCCCGGCGGCCACGCCGAAGCACACCGCGACGCACAGCAGCACCGGTGCGCCGTGGATCCCCGACGACCAGGCGACGGCGCCGAGCACGAGGACGGCCGCCTGGCCGAGCTGGCCGGCGACCAGCAGCCGCCGCGGGTCGTAGCGGTCGGCGAGGACGCCGCCGATCAGGATCAGCACGGCCTGCGGGAGCATCTCGGCGCCCAGGACGACCCCGGCCAGGACCGGCCGCAGGGTGTGCGCCGCGGTCCAGGCCAGGGCGACGTTCCAGGCGTAGTCGCCGAACCACGAGAGTGCGACCGCGGCCAGCCAGGAGAGCACCATCGGGTCACGGGTCACCCGTGGGGGAGCGGGTCCGATCAGCTCCGGGTCGGAAGCGCCGACGGAGGGGGCACTCACGGTCGGACCGGTCCGCTGGGAAACGCCCGGGCGATCGCCCGCACCGGACGGCGTACGGCGTCGGGCCGGGCCGCGGCATCTTGTGCACACGCGCGTGACCACTCGACCACCAGTGCGGTGAGCCGGTCGCCGAGGTCGTCGAGCTGCTCGACCGTGGCGAACGCCAGGGTGTCGACCGACTCGGCCGCCTGCCGCCACGCGGGGTCGTCGTGGGCGGCCCGGTTCATCCAGTCGCGCAGGGCGCGCAGCTGGTGCCGGACGTTCTCACCCTCGGCGGCCTCGGCAACCCGCCGGCCCAGGGTGCCCTCCTCGAAGTCGTCGACGCTCCACGTCAGCGGCTGCGACCGGGCCTGCCACCAGCTCTCCCGGGTGTCGCGGGCGAGCTCCGGAGCGGGCTCGATCAGCCCCTGCCGGTGCAGTGCCTTGAGATGGTGGCTGACCGAGCCGACCGCCAGGCCGGTCTGCGCTGCGAGCTGCCCGACGTTCGCCGGACCCTCGACGGTGAGCAGCTCGCAGAGCCAGCGGCGCACCGGGTGGTGGTAGGCGACGAGCAGATCGGCGAGCGCGTCCTCACGCCGTTCGCCCGGATCGGGGGCGGAGTCGAGGTGTCGCTCGGCAGCGGTACGACGCGTCATGCCGCCAGCATGGTGTCCGGACTCCCCGTCGTACAAGCCCTCTTGTATGACTCGGAACCCGCGTAGGGCCGATCAGGGCACCGACACCCCGTGCACGACGGGCGGGCCGAGCGTGGGGTCGAGCTCGGTGGCCTGCGAGACGCCGTCCGGTGCGATCACGTCGACGGCCTTGGGGACCGTGTTGGGGGCGACCGAGCAGATCGGCGCGCTGCCGCCGGCGGCGCAGACGCCGAAGGCGAACTCCTGCGGCGTCGGGGAGAAGCCGCGGGCCTGGTCGCCGGAGAACCCGTCCTGACCGGTCAGCACCACGCTGAACGACCAGCCCGGGGTCGGCGTCCCGAACTGGGCGGCCGGGACCGCGATCGTGATGGTCTTCGCGGCAGGCGAGGCCACGACCCCGCTCACGGTGCCCACCTGGTTGCCGTCGGGATCCTGCCAGACCGGCCCCGCGAAGCCCTGCACCTCGAGCCGCTGGCTCCATGCGTCGGCCGGAGCGATCGAGTAGTTGCGGCTCGCGAACGCGGCGGAGGTGCTGGTCGGCGCGGCGCCCGGCTGGTGGACGTAGACGTCGAGCAGCTGGGCGCCGTCGGGCTCGCCGAAGGTGTCCACGAGGGTGCGCAGGGTGGTCCGCAGGTACACCGTGTCGCCCTGCTGCAGCACCTGGAACCGGGTGATGTCGAAGGAGCCCGGCGCGAAGGCGGACGACGTGGGGTACTGGTAGGTGCCCGGGCCGGAGTCGTCGTTGGCGGGGTCGGCCGTGTCGAGGACCGACGTGCCACCCAGGAGATCACCGACCACGTCGACCCGGTCGATGCCGGTGGCTCCTCCGGCCGTGGTCGCCGCGGCGGTGATGACGTCGGACCCGAAGAGCGCGGTCACGTGCGCCGTCCAGGTGCCGTCGTCTGCGACGGTCACGGTGTCGAGGTCGGAGCCGGGTGTGTCGTTGCCGATCAGGCTGACATCCACAGTGGCACCGGGGTCGGCCGTGCCGGTCACGGTGGTGGGGCCGGCGACCGTGTCGCCGGAGTGGGGCGAGGTGATGGTCACGGCGGCCGTCGCCGGCGGCGCCTGGTCGACGTAGCGCTGCGTGGTCAGGTCGGGCCGGTCCACGAGGTGGCCGGTGGAGAGGTCGACCAGCAGCCGCAGCTCCTGGGCCTGCGCCCAGGTCAGCGGCGAGGCCGATCCCGCGGCATGGCCGTCACGGAAGCCGATCGAGGCAGTGGTGGGGTCACTACCGAAGGGTGACGGGGCGAGGTCGGGGTCCTCCCAGGCCTGCTCGGGCACCAGCCCGACCCCGGACGCGGAGCCGAGCAGGAAGCCGAGCTGGCTGCGGGCGGTGGCGGTGTCGCCGGACGCCAGTGCCGACTCGGCGCGCTCGCCGGAGAGCACCGGCCACAGGTGGCCGGAGCCGGTGTCGGTCGTGGGCCAGGGCTGCCCGTCGCGAGGACAGGCGGTGGGGTCAGGTGTGTAGCAGTCGCCGTAGCCGTCCTCGCTGCCCGGCGTCGAAGTGCCGTACCGGTAGTAGCCGGTGCCGGTCGGGGTGCTGGTGCCGAGCTGCTGGTCGAGCACCTTCAGGGAGTTCTGCACGTCGACGTCGCTCGCGGGCAGCTCGCCGAGACGGACGAGCTCCTGGAAGCCGCCGTCGACGACGGCACGCTGGTCGGCGTTGACGCTGCCGTTGCCCAGGCCGTAGAAGAACTCCGAGCTCGGGTCGCCGTTCTTGGAGAGCCGGATGAAGTACGGCGCCGAGCTGTACGGCCCGTTGTGGGTGACGGTGAGGGACTTGACCGTGCGCTGGAACTCGTCGGCCACGGCCTGGTAGAGCCGGGCGTGCGCGTCGTCGCCCTGCACGTGCGCGATGTGGGAGGCCGCGGTCAGGCCGGCGATCTCCGCGGCGATGGTGGACGGCGAGTTGCCGCCCTGCTCCTCCCACCGCTCGTTGCCGAACGACGGGCCGTGCGCGACGAGGTAGTCGGCGGCGGGTCGCACGTGGTCGGTGTAGAGGGCCGCATCGGACGACAGCCCGGTCAGGTAGGCCATCAGGATCGGGTAGGCCGTCTCGTCGAGCTGGATGCCGCCGGTGTCGGGTGCCGCCTTGCCGTTGAGGAGGGAGTTGCGCGGCATCGCACCACCCGGCTGCTGCTGTTTCTCGAAGAGGAACCGGGTCGCCGCCCGGGCCGTTGCGACGTCACCGACGGAGAGCATCCCGGTCACGGCCTCGTAGAGGTCGCGGGCGAAGACCTCACGGTAGGAGCCGAAGTAGACCGGCTTGCCTCCGGGCAGCTCACCGGCGCTGACTGCCTGGCCCCACGGGCTGGCCAGGCTGGCCGCGATTGCGCCGGGGAAGGTCTTGTCCTCGCTGGACTTCAGCACGTTGGCGCTGAGCCAGTAGGCCCTGGTCTGCTGGGCGTCGAGCCCGGATGGCTGCCGCAGGCCCGCGTCGTAGGTCTGCCAGGTGCGGGCGTAGGCGCGCTCGGTGGCGGTGAAGCTCCCGTGCGCAGAGGCGCGGGCGGTCGAGACGGCGGCGTCCTGGCTGCGTCCGAAGCCGAGGGTCAGGGTGAACGCGTGGCTGCCCGGGTGCGGCCGGACCTGCTCGGTGGCGACGACGTGCCCGTCGGGCGCCGAGGTGTAGGTGGGCGAGAGGGCGTGGGAGGAGTCGAGCCCGGTCAGGCCGTCGGAGGCGGAGTCGGCGTAGCCGACGCTGGCCGGCCCGGGCTCGTCGGAGGTCATCGCCATGAACGTGGGTACGGCGTAGTCGCGGTTGCTGGCCTGGCTGACGGTGTGGATGTCGGAGACGACGGGCACGCCCGCGGCCGTGACGACCCCGGAGTCGGCGCCGCCGTTGGCGCTGCCGCCCCCGCCATTGCCGTTCACGATCGCGTCGAGGCGCGCGTAGACCTGCAGGCCGGCCGCGTGGGGGCCGGAGAGTGCGGTGCGCATGACCACGCTGTCCCGGGCCGGGTCGGTGAGGTAGCGGGTGGTGAGGGTGTAGCCGTGGGCCGCGCTGGTCGCCGTCACCGTGCACTCCATGCCGGACCGGTCGCTGCGCACGGAGTAGGTCAGGTCGCGGGTCTGCAGGTCGGTGAAGGTGTGGCCGTCGGTGACGACGTACTGCAGCGTGTGCACGTCGGTGTTGTCGATGGTCGGCTCGTAGACGTCGGAGAGCACGCCGTCCGCGACGGTGAACCACACCTTGGAGCCCGTGCTGCGCGCCGTACCGACGCAGTCCTTGCGGGCGAGGTCGAAACGGCTCAGCGAGCCCGGCGCACCGGGTGCGGTGCCCGCCGCAGCGTGCGGCGCGGCCACGGTGGGCGACTGGCCGAGCGTGAGCACGGCCAGCCCCAGTGCTCCGGCTCCGGCGAGTGCGCAGGCGCGACGACGTGATCCAGCCATGGGTCCCTCCCGAGGGGGTGACGAGTGCTCCCACAGTGATCCTCGACCGCACCGCCGACCACCGTCAACGCCGGGTTAGGACCAGAGTCCTGCGAAACGTCTCAGCCGGCCAGGCCGGCGCCGAGGAGCCAGCCGACAGACACTGCAGCGAGCCCCACTGCCAGGCTGCCGGCGACGTTGCCGACGGCGGCCGCGTGGTCGCCGTCCTCGACCAGGCGCACGGTCTCGAAGCCGAACGTCGAGAACGTCGTGAGCGCGCCGCAGAAGCCGGTGCCGACGAGCGTGAGCAGCCAGCCCGGCGGGCCCGCGCCGGCGACGACGCCGAGCACGAGGCTGCCGACGACGTTCACGGTCCAGGTGCCCCACGGGAACACCGTGCCGTGCAGGCGCTGCACGGCCAGGTCGGTCAGGTAGCGGGTGGGCGCACCGATCGCGCCACCGAGCAGCACCAGGAGCAGCGTCATCGCAGCACCCGCTCGGTGACCCGGATCGCAGCCACGAGGGCCAGCAGCCCCACCAGCACCGAGCCGAAGAGGTACGCCGTCGCGAGGGCGGGCCGCCCCGCCGCCAGCAGGTTGCGGGTGTCCAGGGCATAGGTGGAGAACGTCGTGTAGCCGCCGAGCACGCCGGTGCCGAGCAGCGGCCGCAGGAGCCGGCTGTCGGGCCACCGCGCACCGAGGGCCACCATCAACACGCCGATCGCGAAGCAGCCGGTGACGTTGGTCAGCGCGGTCGCCCACGGCACCTGGTCCGGGGCGTGGGGGAGGGCCTCGGCCAGGCCCCAGCGGACCAGCGCCCCGATCGCCCCGCCGAGCGCGATCGCGAGCAGGACGTCGCGCCGCTCGACCAGCACCCGGATCGCCGGGTGGGGGAGACGTCGTACCTCGTCGCCGGTGACGTCGGGATCGATCGGGAACCCGGGATGCGGGTCGGGATGGCGAGCCTGCGAACGGCCGTGCGGACCGCCCTGCGACGGGGCGGGTGGTTCGTCGGACGACACAGGACTCCTACCGCGATCGGTCGCGCGACAGGCTAGCGCAGCGGGCGAGTACGGCTCAGATCGTGGCCAGGAACTTCTTGACCCGCTCGAGCAGCAGCGCGCTGGCCTCGGCGTCGTACGACGGCAGCGAGCTGTCGGCGAAGTAGTGCTGGTCCCCGGGATAGAGGAACAGCTCCGCGTCGGCGACCGTGTCCACGATCTCGCGGGCGGCGTCGACGTCGCCCTCGCCGGCGAAGATCGGGTCGGCGTCCATGCCGTGGATCTGGACCGGGACGCCGTCGGGCCAGGGGCCGAACGCCCACTCGCCGCTGATCGGGATGCAGGAGTAGAAGAGCAGCGCCCCACGGGCACCGGCCCTGGTCTGGGCGAGCTTCTGCGCGGCCATCTCGCCCAACGACATCCCGGCGTAGACGAGGTCGGAGGGCAGGTCCTCGGCGAGCGCGACGCTGCGGTCCAGGATCGCCTCGAAGCCGATCGCCTTCGCGTTGGCCATGCCCTCCTCGAGGGTGCCGAACGTCTTGCCGTCGTACAGGTCGGGGGTGCGCACGGTGTGGCCGTCCGCGCGCAGCTCGTCGGCGAACGCGATGACGCCGGGGGTCAGGCCGAGCGCGTGGTGGAAGAGCAGTACCTCTGCCATGGAGGTCTCCTGGTGATCGTCGGTCGGGTCGCCAGCACGGTACGTGCTGTTCCGGACGACATGCGTCCGGTTGGTGGGGAAGACTGTCGGCGTGCACGAGACCAGCCCCACCGCGCGAGCGTTGTTGTGCCTGGAGATGATCCAGAACAGCCCCGGCATCACCGCCCTGGTGCTGTCGGAGCGGCTGGGTCTCTCGGACCGCGCGATCCGCCGCTACGTCGCCATCCTGCGCGAGGCCGAGATCCCGATCGAGTCAGAGCGGGGCCGGTACGGCGGCTACCGCGTCGGGCGCGGCCTGCGGCTGCCGCCGTTGATGTTCACCTCCGCGGAGGCGCTCGGTCTGGTGATGGCCGCGGTCGAGGGCCGCGGGGCCGCGGACCCCACCGAACCGGTGGGCAGTGCCCTGGCCAAGATCATCAGGGTGCTGCCCGAGCGGGTGGCCGGCCCGGCCCGGGCGGTTCGCCAGGTGGCCTCGCCCGGACGTCGTACCGAGGGCGCCGCCCCGGACCCCGAGCTCACCGCGGAGCTGGTGGAGGCCCGCGAGTCGGGGCACCGGGTGAGCGTCGACTACCGCACCGCGTCCGGCCGCACGATCACCGTCGAGCTCGAGCCCTGGGCGGTCGTGGTGCGGCACGGCCTGTGGTACCTCCTGTGCTGGTCGCTCACCGCCGACGCGCGCCGGGCCCTGCGCATCGACCGGGTGCTCGACGTGCGCCGGCAGCCCGGCCGGTTCACCCCACCCGACGACCTCGACCCGGTCCGGATGCTCGAGGAGCAGCTGTCCCAGGGCTGGGCGCACGAGATCGAGGTGCTCGTCGACGCGCCGGTCGAGCGGGTGCAGTGGTGGATCCCACGCACCATCGGCCGGCTCGAGCCCGCCGAGGGCGGGACCCGTCTGGTCGCCAGCACCAATGACCTGGCCTGGTACGCCGAGATGCTGTCGTTCGTGCACGCGCCCTTCCGCGTCGTACAGCCGCAGGGCCTGCGCGACGAGCTGACCAAGCTCGCGGCCCGGCTCCGGGAGGCGTCGCAGCCCGCAGGCGACTGACGGTGGGCCTGGCATGGCACGATCGGCAGGGTGAGCAGCAGCAAGACCGCCGACGAGCAGCGTCTGCACGACCTGGTGCTGCTGCGGCGCGTCCGCGACCGGATGGACCGAGAGTACGCCCGGCCACTCGACGTCGAGGCGCTGGCAGCCGGGGTGAACATGTCCGCCGGGCACCTGAGCCGTCGGTTCCGCGCGGCCTACGGGGAGTCGCCGTACGCCTACCTGATGACCCGGCGGATCGAGCGGGCGATGGCGCTGCTGCGCCGGGGCGACCTCAGCGTCACCGAGGTGTGCTTCGCGGTCGGCTGCCAGTCGCTGGGCACGTTCAGCACCCGTTTCACCGAGCTGGTGGGGATGCCGCCGAGCACCTACCGGCGCGAGGTGGGGCGGACGACGGAGGGCCTGCCCATGTGCGTGGTGAAACAGGTCACCAGACCGGTCAGGAATCGAGAAGCACCACTGACGGAGGCGCGCCTAACGTGACGGCCATGGACATCACCATTCACTCGAGCTTCCTCCCGCACGACGACCCCGAGGCCTCGCTGGCCTTCTACCGCGACACCCTGGGCTTCGAGGTCCGCCTCGACGTCGGCCAGGGCACGATGCGCTGGATCACCGTCGGGCCGCCCGACCAGCCCGGCACCAGCATCGTGCTCTACCCGCCGACCGCGACGCCCGGCCTGACCGACGGTGAGTTGCGTGCCATCGCCGAGATGATGGCCAAGGGCACCTACGCCACGCTGCTCCTGGCCACCCGCGATCTCGACGGGACGTTCGAGAAGGTGCAGACCGGCGACGCCGAGATCGTCCAGGAGCCCACCGAGCAGCCGTACGGCGTACGCGACTGCGCCCTGCGTGACCCCGCCGGCAACATGGTCCGGATCCAGGAGGTGCGCGGATGAAGACCATGACCTGTGCGCAGCTCGGCGGCCCCTGCGACCTCGAGCTGTCCGGCGGCACCGCCGACGAGGTGATCAAGGCCCAGGACCGTCACCTCAACGAGGCGGTCGCCTCGGGAGACGCCGGTCACCAGGGTGCCCTCGACGAGATGAAGGGGCGGTGGAAGCACCCGATCAAGGGGATGGGCTGGTATCGCGACGCCAAGCGGCAGTTCGCGGCGCTGCCGGATGCCTGACGCGGGCGCGCGGGCGCACGCCGCGGACGCACACGACGTGATCCGGGTGCGCGGCGCCCGGGTGAACAACCTCAAGGACCTCCACCTCGAGATCCCGAAGCGGCGGCTGACCGTGTTCACCGGGATCTCGGGCTCGGGCAAGAGCTCCCTGGTGTTCGGCACCAT
>JAWWPM010000053.1:0-54324 GCA_033854915.1 Nocardioidaceae bacterium | reverse complement strand
GGTACTGCCGCGCGAACTCCTTGTTCTCCCCGACGTAGGAGGAGATCATCCGCCGCAGCCGCTTGGCCATCAGCAGCCGACCCAGCCCCCACTCGTCGACGCCGCAGTTGTTCGACACCGCCTCGAGATCACCCACCCCGGCCTCGAGCAGCGCATCGATGAGCACCGACGGCACTCCGCACAGCCCGAAACCGCCGACCGCGAGCGTCGAGCCGTCCGGAACGTCGGCCACCGCGGCGCCCGCACTCTCCACGACCTTGTCCATCCACGTACCTCCTCACGGCTGATCCTGCCACCGCTGCCCGGAGTACGGCGTGGGGGCAGGCGGTCAGCTGCCCGTCGGGTCGGGCAGCGACCAGGCGGAGGCATCGATCAGGGCATGGATCCGGCCCCCCGCGCAGGCGGCGGCGTGCAGCCGGCCGTCGGGGGCGGGATGGGCCTTCCAGGTGCCGTCGTGGTTCCAGCAGAGCCGGTTGCCGCCGGCCGTGGCGACCAGGAACACCGGCTGGTCACCCTCGGTCGCGTCCACGAGCACCACCGGGCGTCCGGGGCCGTCGACCGCCGACTCGGACAGGGTCAGCACGGGCAGGGTGAGCGTGGTGGTGCGGACGAGCCCGCGGAACGGCAGCGACAGGATCTCGTAGACGACCGGCTTGGAGTCCACTCGGCCCGCCAGCCACGTGCGACGTCCCCCGGCCGAGACGCCGACCGACGAAAGCTCGCTGGGCGCGGGCGAGAGGTGCACCCGTCGCCAGTCCGCAGTCTCCTTCGGCCAGGCGTCCGCCGCGGTGTCGACCAGCCAGGCCGCCGCCGGCGGGTCCTCCGCGTCACCGAGGGCGCCGGCCACGGTGATCGCACCGTCGGCGTGGAAGCCGAACGACAGGGTCGCGTCCGGCGGGCCACCCAGTCGCAGGGCCCGCCCGCGCGGCTCACCGTCGTTCGCACCGTCGGAGAGCCCACGAGCCTGCAGGCGCCAGCCACCGTGGTCGAACAGGGCGACCAGCACCCCCGTCGCGCGGCCGTCGAGGGCCGGCGCGGCCCAGGCGGCACCCATCGTCTCGAGGGAGCGTTCGCTCAGCACGTGCGGCGCGGCCACCTGCCACAGGTGCATGTGGCCGTCGACGCCGCGACCGGTCAGCCAGGGGGTGTCGCCCCCGGAGACAGCGACGACTCCGAAGGAGTCGAGCAGGATCGGCTCGACGAGAGTCGCCCCGGGGTCGGGGACTGCGAGCAGGGCGACGAAGGTGGTGCCGTCCGCGGTGACTCCCGCGCAGGCGTCACCGCGCAGCGCAGTGACACGTCCGGCGACGTCGAGCCTGGTCCAGTCCATCGTGCTTCCCCCCGGAAGACGGTAGCGCCGTCGACCCCCGGTCGGACGGAAGTCCGGCAAGGCTTCACCATTACGCTCATCCCGTGGCGACCCCCGACTTCTCGAAGGTGCGCCTGCACATCGTCACCGGCAAGGGCGGCACCGGGAAGTCCACGGTGGCCGCCGCCCTGGCCCTGGCCCTCGCGTCGACCGGTCGCAACGTGCTGCTGTGCGAGGTGGAGGGCCGGCAGGGCATCGCCCGGATGTTCGACGTCGAGCCGCTGCCGTACGCCGAGCGCCGCGTCGCCACCGGGCTGGTCGGCCCCCAGGGCGAGCGCGGCGGTGTCGTCCACGCCCTGCACATCGACCCCGAGTCGGCGCTGCTGGAGTACCTCGCCATGTACTACAAGCTCGGCCGGGCTGGGAAGGCCCTCGACCGCTTCGGCGTCGTCGAGTTCGCCACCACCATCGCGCCGGGCGTCCGCGACGTGCTGCTGACCGGCAAGGTCTACGAGGCGACCATCCGGAACGCCCGTAAGAAGAACGCGGTCACCTATGACGCGGTGGTGCTCGACGCGCCGCCGACCGGGCGGATCGCGCAGTTCCTCGGGGTCAACAACGAGCTCGCCGGACTCGCCCGGATGGGACCGATCAAGAGCCAGGCGGACGCCATCACGTCGTTGTTCCGGTCCCCCCGCACGGTCTGCCACCTGGTCACCGTGCTGGAAGAGATGCCGGTGCAGGAGACCGCCGACGGCATCGCCGACCTGAAGAAGCAGCGAATTCCTGTCGGCGGGATCGTGGTGAACCAGGTGCGCCCGCGTGACCTCGACGAGGACGACCTGACCGCCCTGCGCGCCGGCAAGGTGACCAAGAAGCGCGTGGCCGCGGAGCTGTCCATCGCCGGGCTCCGCGGCACCGGCACGCTCGTCGACGGACTGCTCGCCGAGGGCCGCGACCACGCCGAACGGCGGGCGCTCGAGGACAGCCAACGCGCGGTCGTCGAGCGGCTCGACGTGCCGACCTACGAGCTGCCCCGGCTCGTGGGTGGCATCGACCTGGGCGGGCTCTACGACCTGGCCCGGCTCCTGCGCGACCAGGGGATGGCGTGACCACCGCATGACCACACAGCAGCGACAACCCAGCCGGAGCCGCACCCGGGTCGGTCCGCAGACCGTCACCGGCGGCCGTCACCTCGACGTCGACGCCCTGCTCGACGACCGGCGTACCGGCATCATCGTGTGCTGCGGCTCGGGTGGCGTCGGCAAGACCACCACGTCGGCAGCGCTCGCGCTGCGCGCCGCCGAGCGGGGACGCCGGGTGGTGGTGCTGACCATCGACCCCGCGCGACGGCTCGCCCAGTCGATGGGGATCGAGGCGCTCGACAACACGCCGCGACCGGTGCCGGGCGTCGGCGGTCCCGACGGCGGGGCGCTCGACGCGATGATGCTGGACATGAAGCGGACCTTCGACGAGGTGGTCGAAGGGCAGGCCAGCCCGGAGAAGGCGAAGCAGATCCTGGAGAACCCCTTCTACATCGCGCTGTCGAGCTCGTTCGCCGGCACCCAGGAGTACATGGCGATGGAGAAGCTCGGCCAGATCCACGCCGACGCCCAGCGTGATGGCACCTACGACCTGATCGTCGTCGACACCCCACCGTCGCGTTCGGCCCTGGACTTCCTCGACGCTCCGGAACGCCTGTCGAGCTTCCTCGACGGCCGGTTCATCAAGCTGCTGCTGGCACCGGCCAGGGGCCCGGCCCGGCTGATGACCGCGGGCCTCACCATCGTGACCAACGCACTGACCAAGGTGCTCGGCGCGCAGGTGCTGCGCGACATGCAGACCTTCGTGGCCGCGTTCGACACGCTCTTCGGCGGCTTCCGGCAGCGCGCCCAGAAGACGTTCGAGCTCCTGCAGGCCGACGGTACGGCGTTCCTCGTCGTGGCGG
Source organism: Nocardioidaceae bacterium (assembly GCA_033854915.1). Classification (GTDB taxonomy): domain Bacteria; phylum Actinomycetota; class Actinomycetes; order Propionibacteriales; family Nocardioidaceae; genus Nocardioides. The sequence goes on along the minus strand of JAWWPM010000053.1, from coordinate 51,067 downwards.
CGCCGGAGCCGGATGCGCTGCGCGAGGCGGCGTACTTCGTCGAACGGCTCAGCGAGGACGACATGCCACTGGCCGGCCTGGTCGTCAACAGGGCGAGCCCGGAGCCGCTGGGGACGGTGTCGGCCGAGGAGGCGATGGCGGCGGCGCAGCGGCTGCGCAAGCAGGACCCGGAGTCACTGACCTCCGGGCTGCTGCGGCTGCACGCCGACCGGCTGCGTCTCACCGAGCGCGAGGCGATGCTTCGTGGCCGTTTCGGCGCGGCGCATCCACAGGTGCCCACGGCCGTGATCCCGGCACTTGCCGGCGACGTGCACGACCTGGACGGACTCCGTCAGGTCGGCACGCTGCTGGCGGGCGAGCGGCCGACCTGACGGTGTTCTCCGTGCGTGCCGGTGTCTTCGTCAGCGCGGCTCAGGCGCTGATGACCACACCGGCGTGCTGTTCGCGGGCACTCTCGAGAACGACCCGCCACGATGCGTTCGGACGACGGCGCAGCAGGGCTCGGCGTTCGCGTTCGGTCATCCCGCCCCAGACGCCCCACTCGATCTGGTTGTCGAGAGCCTCGGCGAGGCACTCGGTGCGTACAGGGCACGCACCGCAAACCTGCTTGGCCTTGTTCTGCTCCGCACCGCGGACGAACAGCTTGTCGGGCGATGATGCCTGGCACGCGGCCTGGCTTGCCCAGTCTTGATTCCACATTTTGGCTTCCCCACAGTCGCCATGCTGAGAAGCGTCCCCATGACGCCACCCGTTTCCGAGTGCCTCAGTCTGTGTTCTAACGTAAAGAACCCCCGCCACCCGCGGGAGACTCATCCGGGTTGACTCCCCTAGTCCCTAAGGACTAGTCCGAGGGGGCCGGAAATGCGCAGTGTTCGTAGCCGTCACGTACTCTGGACCCCATGTCAGTGCCCCCCGGAGAGCGACTTCCCGCCTCCCGCGTCGCCTCTCATCTGGCCGTGATGGCGGTTGTGGCGGCCGTGATGGGGGTCGTCGTGGCCGGCCTGGCGATCCCGTTCGCCGGCGTGCTCGGCATCGGGGCGAAGTCGTTGTCGCACACCGTGGACAACCTGCCGGCCAAGCTCGAGGCCGACCCGCTGGCCCAGCAGACCACGATCGTCGACGGCGCGGGCAACACCATCGCCAGCCTCTACGACCAGAACCGCATCAACGTCCCGCTGAGCCAGATCTCGCGGAAGATGACCAAGGCGATCGTCGCGATCGAGGACTACCGCTTCTACCAGCACGGCGCCCTCGATCTGAAGGGCACCCTGCGCGCGCTGGTCACCAACCAGGCCAGCAACGGCACCGTGCAGGGCGGCTCGTCGATCACCCAGCAGATGGTGAAGATGACGCTGCTCAACCAGGCGAAGACCGCCAAGGAGCGCAAGGCCGCCACCGCCGACACCTACGCCCGCAAGCTCACCGAGCTGCGCTACGCGATCGCCTTCGAGCAGCACTACTCCAAGGACTGGATCCTCGAGCGCTACCTCAACATCGCCTACTACGGCGACGGGGCGTACGGCGTGCAGGCGGCGGCCCGGCACTACTTCGGCACCAACGCCAAGGACCTCACCCTGGTGCAGGGGGCGACGCTGGCCGGTCTGGTGAAGAACCCCACCGGCTACGACCCGATCACCAACCCCGACCGCGGCATCCAGCGCCGCAACGTCGTGCTCGACCGGATGGCCCAGCTCCACGTGATCTCCCAGCACCAGGCCGACAAGAACAAGAAGCTGCCCCTCGGGCTCCACCCCGTGCAGACCCCCAACGGCTGCGTGAACTCCAGCGCGCCGTTCTTCTGCGACTACGTCGTGAACTACCTCGAGCACGACCCGGCCCTCGGCAAGACCCCGGCCGCGCGCAAGAAGCTGCTCTACACCGGCGGCCTGACCATCCACACCACGATCAGCCTGCGCGACCAGCGCGCCGCCGACGACTCGGTCAGCAGGCACGTCTACCCGACCAACCAGGCGATCGGCGCCCTGGCGATGGTCCAGCCCGGCACCGGTGACGTGAAGGCCCTCTCCCAGTCGCGACCCATGGGCCGCGACGCCAAGAACGGGCAGACCTTCCTCAACTACGTCGTCCCGCAGAAGTACGGCGACTCCGCCGGCTTCCAGCCGGGCTCGACGTTCAAGGCGTTCGTGCTTGCTGCGGCGATCAAGGAAGGCATCCCGCTCAGCGAGACGATCGACTCGCCGATGGCCGAGAACATCCCGATGAACCAGTTCCGGGTGTGCGGCGGCAAGCAGTTCGCCAGCACCGACACCTGGCAGGTCCACAGCTCCACCATCTCCGGGACGATGGACGCCTACACCGGCACCCAGGAGTCGGTGAACACCTTCTTCGCCAAGCTCGAGCTCCAGACCGGCCTGTGCACGCCCTATCACCTCGCCAAGAAGATGGGCATCACCCTCAACGACCCGCCCACCGAGATGGTCCCGTCGTTCACCCTCGGTGTCGCCTCGGTCAGCCCGCTCGAGCTGGCCGGCGCCTACGCCACCTTCGCCGCGCGCGGCCTGCACTGCGACGCCCGCCCGGTGGTGTCGATCGACGACTCCAACGGGCACCAGCTCAAGGCCTACCCCACGCAGTGCCAGCAGGTGATCGCGGCACCGGTCGCCGACGCCGTCAACGACGTGCTGCGCGGCGTCATGTCACCGACCGGCTTCGGCGCCAACCTGATCCTCGGCCAGGAGTCGGCGGCCAAGACCGGCACCAACGACAACAACATGTCGGTGTGGTTCATGGGCTACACGCCCAACCTCGCCACCGCCTCGATGATCGCCGGCGCGAACAGCCAGGGACACTGGATCACCCTGAACGGCCAGACCATCGGCGGGGTGTTCACCGACGTGGCCCACGGCTCCACCACGGCCGGCCCGATGTGGTACGACGCGATGAGCAAGATCCAGAACTGGCTGCCCGACGCGACCTTCACGCCCCCGAACGGCCAGGACATCAGCGGCATCCAGACCACCGTGCCCGACGTCACGGGCATGCCGTACGCCCAGGCGGCGAGCCAGCTGAAGCAGGCCGGCTTCCAGGTCAGTGACGGCGGCTACCGCAGCTCGGGCTACGCCGTCGACACGGTCGCCTACACCAGCCCCGGTGCCGGCACCCAGGTCGCCAGCGGGACGCCGATCACGATCTACCGCTCCGACGGCACGCCGTACGTCCCGCCGAAGCCGCCCAACGGCGGCGGTGGCAACCCGGGCCCGGGCAACGGCCACGGGCACGGCAACCCGCACGGCCACTAGCCCAGCTGTCGGCGTACCTCCGCGGCCACCGCGCCGCCGTCGGCGCGACCCTTGACCTGCGGCGAGACCACGCCCATCACCTTGCCCATGGCGCGCATGCCCTCGCCGGCCGCGCCGGTCTGCGCGATCGCCGTGGTCACGAGCTGGGCGATCTCGGCCTCGCCCAGCTGCTCGGGCAGGTACTCCGCGATCACGGCCGCCTCGGCGGTCTCCTTGGCCGACAGCTCGGTGCGGCCGGCGTCGGCGAAGGCGGTGGCGGCCTCGCGGCGCTTCTTCGCCTCGGTGGACAGCACGCCGATGACGTCGTTGTCGCTGAGCTCGCGAGCCTCCTTGCCGGCGACCTCGGCATTGGTGATGGCCGAGAGCACCATGCGGATCGTGGAGGAGCGGAGCTCGTCGCGGGCCTTGATCGAGGTGACGAGGTCGCTGCGCAGCCGGTCCTTGAGAGCACTCATGCAACGCATTGTGGCAGCCTTGCCGCGTGACCCCCGCCCGGTTTCTGCTGCGCACCCTCGGTCTGGGAGCCGCCACGGGAGCCGCCACCACGGCGTACGCCGTGTGGGAGGCCCGGGCGTACACGCTGCGCTGCGTCACCATGCCCGTCCTGCCGTCGGGGAGCGACCCGCTGCGGGTGCTGCACCTGAGCGACCTCCACATGACGCCGGGGCAGTCGCGCAAGCAGGAGTGGTTGCGCTCGCTGGCCGACCTGGAGCCGGACCTCGTCGTCAACACCGGTGACAACCTCGCGCACGTCGACGCCCTCCCCTCGGTGCTCGACTCGCTCGGCCCGCTGCTCGACGTGCCCGGGGTGTTCGTGCTGGGCTCGAACGACTACTTCTCACCGACGCTGCGCAACCCGCTGCGCTACCTCCTGCCCGACGACGGCACCCGCAACGTCGACGCCCCCGAGCTGCCGTGGCAGGACCTCAAGGACTCGCTGACCAAGGCCGGTTGGCTCGACCTGACCAACCGGCGGGACTCCTCGGTCGTGGGCGACCTCCAGATCGCATGGGCCGGTGTCGACGACCCGCACCTGGAGTACGACGACCTGGCCGCCGTCGCCGGCCCGGCCGACCGCTCGGCCGATCTCCGCCTGGGCGTGACGCACGCGCCGTACCTCCGGGTGCTCGACCAGTTCGCCGCGGACGGCTACGACGCGGTCTTCGCCGGACACACGCACGGCGGGCAGGTCGCCATGCCGGGGTACGGCGCGCTGGTCACCAACTGCGACCTCGAGCCGGCCCGGGTCAAGGGCCTGCACCGCCACCCCGCCGACTCCTCGCCCGGTGAGCCAGGCTCGGCCTGGCTGCACGTCTCCGCGGGCCTCGGCACGTCGCCGTACGCACCGATCCGGATGGCCTGCCGGCCCGAGGCCACCCTGCTGACCTTGACCTGACGGGCCTCGTCTTCCGGCGCGAGACCGGGATTCGGAGCGCCTCCGAGCACCCGGTATGCTCGCCGAGGCTCGTCGGCCGGCTCGCGCCGGACGCGGCGATCGGGCTGTGGCGCAGTTTGGTAGCGCGCCTCGTTCGGGACGAGGAGGCCGCAGGTTCAAATCCTGTCAGCCCGACCAGAAGGACCCCGAACCCCCGACCATCAGGTCGGGGGTTCGTCGTTCGCGGGGGATAGCCTGAGGTGATGCAGCTCGTCCAGGTGGCCCAGCACGCCGACGACCTCGACCGCGCGGCGGCGTACTACAGCGAGCTGCTCGGCACCGCACCGACGGGCCGGTTCGACCCGCCCGGTCTGCTCTTCTTCGATCTCGCCGGCACCCGGTTGCTCCTGGAGCGCGGGGCGCCGAGCGCCGTCCTCTACCTCCGGGTCGACTCCGTGCGCGAGAGCGTCGAACGGCTGCGGTCGGCCGGCCAGCCGATCGAGTCCGAGCCGCACGTGATCTTCAGCCACGCGGACGACGTGCTCGGCCCGGCCGGCACCGACGAGTGGCAGGCGTTCGTCCGCGACAGCGAGGGGAACCTGCTCGGCCTGGTCAGCCAGGAGCCTCCGGCCTGAGGCGGTGGGGGATCATGGGTCGTGACCGACTGAGGAGGACGGCATGGCGCACGACCACGGGCACAGTCCCGATGCCGACCGTCGCCTCCTGGGCGCCGCCCTGACGCTGATCCTCGGCCTGATGGTGGCCGAGGTCGTGGTCGGCGTCCTCGCGGGCTCGCTGGCGCTGGTCACCGATGCCGGGCACATGCTCACCGACGCCGCGGCCCTGGGGCTGGCGATCGTGGCGATCCGGCTGGCGGCGCGGCCCGCGCAGGGCGCCTACACCTACGGTCTCAAGCGGGTCGAGATCCTCTCGGCCCAGCTCAACGGCGTGACCCTGGCGGTGCTCGTGGTCGTGTTCACCTACGAGGCCATCAGGCGACTCGCCGACCCGCCCGACGTGCACGGCGGGCTGGTCGCGGTCACCGCCGCGGTCGGGATCGCGGTGAACCTCGCCGCGACGCTGCTGATCCGGCGCGCCGACCGTCGCAGCCTCAACGTCGAGGGCGCCTTCCAGCACGTCCTCAACGACCTCTTCGCCTTCGTGGCGACCCTCGTCGCCGGCCTCGTGGTGCTGACGACCGGATGGGGCCGGGCCGATGCCGTGGCGGCGCTGGTCGTGGCCGCCCTGATGGCGCGTGCGTCGTACGCACTGCTCCGCGACAGCGGCCGGATCTTCCTCGAGGCCTCGCCCCGCAACCTCGACCCTGCCGCGATCGAGGCCGCCATCCGGGCCGTCCCCGACGTGAGCGACGTCCACGAGCTGCACGTCTGGGAGGTCACCTCCGGCTTCCCGGCACTCTCCGCCCACGTGCTGGTCGCCGCCGGCTCCGACTGCCACGAGCGCCGGGTGTTCCTCGAGGAGCTGATCCTGGAGCGCTTCGCCATCGACCACACCACGCTGCAGGTCGACCACCGCCACGACATCTACGACGCCTCCTCGCTCGGGCGCCGCATCCACGCCGAGCCTCCCGAGCACGCGGGGCACTGAGGGCTGGAGAATCCCGGGTACGACGGGCGGACAAGGCGCCGGCGCGTGGCACACTGCCCCCATGGCGGATGAGGAGCGCCCCGATCCCGGGAACGACGATCCCTCGCTGGAGCTGCCGAGCCTGAGGTCGGCGCTGCGGTTCGGGCGCAAGCGCGACAAGAAGGCCGTGTCCCCGCCGACGAAGTCCGACGACACGCACGTGATCGAGCCGACCGCGACCACGGCCCCTCTCGAGCCCGTCGAGCCCGCGACGCCCCCCGAGCCCGGAGAGCCCCTCGCGCCTCTCCAGCCCGTCGAGCCGGCGATTCCGGCGGCTCCGCCCAGCGAGCCCGTTCCGGCCCCGGAGCCCGGGCAACCGACCGCGCCCGCAGCATCCGACGCCCCCACCATGGTGGCTCCGCCCGAGCCTCCGGGCCCGGCGACGACGCCCGGGCCGATCGGGCTGCCGGAGACCGACTCGACCGCCGTACTGCCCGCCGCCGTGATGGCTGCGACCGACGAGCAGCCGGCCGCTGGGCCGCCGGCCCGGCGCACACTGCCCCGCCTCCACCTCCCCGGGCCGTTGGTCGCGCTGCTGACGGGTGCGGTGGTGGGGCTGGCCCTGGTCGGCCTGACCTCGGCGAGCCTGCACCTGTGCTCATCGGTGCGCGGCACGTCGTCGTGCGGCAAGCCCGGCTTCCTCCTGCTGCTGGTGATCACCGTCGCGATGGTGTTCCTCGGCTCGGTGCTGCTGCGCCTTGCCGGCGTCGACGCCCACGGCAGCACCAGCTTCCTCGGCGTCGGGCTGCTGGTGGTGGTCATCCTGCTCGCGCTGCTGCCGGTGATCTTCCACTGGTGGATGGTGATCGTGGTCCCACTGGTGGCGATGGCGACCTACGCGGCGGCCTGGTGGCTGACCACGACGTACGTCGAGCCCGGGGAGCGCGTGCGCTGAGGCTCAGCGGGCGGCCGCGACCAGCTCGGCGATCTGGACGGCGTTGAGGGCCGCACCCTTGCGCAGGTTGTCGTTGCTGACGAACAGCACCAGCCCGCGGTCGTCGGGGACGCCCGGGTCCTGCCTCAGCCGTCCGACGTACGACGGATCGCGGCCGGCCGCGTGCAGCGGCGTCGGGAGGTCGACGAGCTCGACCCCCGACGCGGAGGCCAGCACCTCGCTGGCCCGGGCCACGGTGAGCGACCGCGCGAACTCCGCGTTGATCGACAGGCTGTGGCCGGTGAAGACCGGCACCCGTACGCAGGTTCCCGAAACGAGCAGGTCGGGGATGCCCAGGATCTTGCGCGACTCGTTGCGGAACTTCTGCTCCTCGTCGGTCTCGCCGAGGCCGTCGTCGACGATCGAGCCGGCCAGGGGCAGCACGTTGTGGGCGATGGTGTCGGCGTCCGTCTCTGGATGGGGGAAGGTGACGGCCGAGCCGTCGTAGGCGAGCTCGCGGGCCTTGTCTCCGGCCGCCGCGAGCTGGTCGGCCAGCTCGTCCACACCGGCCAGGCCGCTGCCCGAGACCGCCTGGTAGGTCGAGGCGATCAGTCGCACCAGCCCGGCCTCGTCGTGCAGGGGCTTGAGCACCGGCATCGCGGCCATCGTGGTGCAGTTGGGGTTGGCGATGATGCCGCGTCCGCCCTCCGCCCACGCGAGCGCGATGTCATCGGGGTTGACCTCGGAGACGACCAACGGCACGGCGGGGTCCATCCGCCAGGCCGAGGAGTTGTCGATCACCACGGCGCCGGCGGCGGCGAACCGCGGAGCCAGGGCCCGCGACGCGGTCGCACCGGCCGAGAAGAGCGCGATGTCGAGCCCGGTCAGGTCGGCGGTCGCGGCGTCCTCGACGGTGATCTCCTGGTCACCGACGGGCAGCACGGTGCCCGCCGATCGGGCCGAGGCGAACAGCCGGACCGACGCCATCGGGAAAACGCGCTCGGCCAGGATCTGCCGCATCGCGGCACCGACCTGACCGGTGGCGCCCACGACGCCGACCTGCGGCAGCTTCCGGTGGTCGAGCGGAGTCGAGACCGTCATCTGCCGGTCCCGCCGTACACGACGGCCTCGACCTCGGCGCTGTCGAGGTCGAACGCCGTATGCGTCGCCTGGACGGCCGCGGCCACGTCGGCCTCGTCGACCACCACCGAGATCCGGATCTCCGAGGTGGAGATCATCTCGATGTTGACCCCGGCGTTGGCCAGGGCGGCGAAGAACTTCGCGGTGATGCCGGGGTGCGAGCGCATGCCGGCCCCGATCAGAGAGACCTTGCCGATCTCGTCGTCATAGGCCAGCCGGTCGTAGCCGACGTCGCTCTGCAACCTGGCCAGCGCCGCCATCGCGGTCTGGCCGTCGTCACGCGGAAGGGTGAAGGAGATGTCGGTGAGGCCGGTGGCCTGGGCGGAGATGTTCTGCACCACCATGTCGAGGTTGACCTCGGCCTCGGCCAGCGCCTCGAAGATCCGGGCCGCCTCACCGACCTTGTCGGGTACGCCGACCACGGTGATCTTGGCCTCGCTGCGGTCGTGCGCGATGCCGGCGATGATCGCCTGCTCCATGTCGTCTGCTCCCTCCGGGGGATCGGGCAGGATCCACGTGCCCTCCTTCTGGGAGAAGGAGGACCGGACGTGGACGGGGATGGCGTAGCGGCGGGCGTACTCCACGCACCGCAGGTGCAGGATCTTCGCGCCGGAGGCCGCCATCTCCAGCATCTCCTCGGTGGAGACGCGTTCGAGCTTGCGTGCGGTCTTGACCAGCCGCGGGTCGGCGGTGAACACGCCGTCGACATCGGTGTAGATCTCGCACACCTCGGCGCCCAGCGCGGCGGCCAGCGCGACCGCGGTGGTGTCGGAGGCGCCGCGGCCGAGGGTGGTGATGTCCTTGGTGTCCTGCGAGACACCCTGGAATCCGGCCACGATCGCGATCGCGCCCTGGGAGATGGCCTTCTCGATCCGGCCGGGGGTGATGTCGATGATCTTGGCCTTGCCGTGCGCCGAGTCGGTGATCACGCCCGCCTGCGAGCCGGTGAACGACTGCGCCTTGTGGCCCAGCTGGGAGATCGCCATCGCCAGCAGCGCCATCGAGATCCGCTCCCCCGAGGTGAGCAGCATGTCGAGCTCGCGCGGCTCGGGCGTCGGGCTCACCTGCTCGGCGAGGTCGCGGAGCTCGTCGGTGGTGTCGCCCATCGCGGAGACCACGACCACCACGTCATGGCCGGCCTGGCGGGTCTGCACGATCCGCAGGGCCACGCGCTTGATCCCGTCGGCGTCGGCGACCGAGGAGCCGCCGTACTTCTGCACGACAATGCTCATGAAGGGCTCACTGCGGGTCCTGGGGAAGGTCGATGACGGGTTGGCGCGACGCTGCGACCCGGTCGAGTTTACCGGTGCGCCGCCTCCGGTCGGGGATCCATCTCAGGGTGCGCTGTGGGACGTCCTCGGACGACACCGGGCGCGGGTGGCTGCCGGGGTGACGGGCTATCGGGGACCCTCGGGGGCGGCTTCCAACATCTCGTTCGCCGCGGCGACCTGGTCGGACTCGCCGGTGAACTCCACGTCGAGCCGGTCGTGCGCGACCACCGACAGCAACGCGTTCAGCAGGGCGCCGGCGAGATTGCCCCACGACGAGACGTAGGAGAACTGCCACCACCACAGGGCCTCGGCGGTGTTGCCCAGCCGGAAGTGGCGCAGGCCGTTCTCGAGGTCTGCGGCGATGCTGGTCAGGTCGTCGGAGATCTGGCTCTCGACCTGCTCGGGGTCGTAGGGGTCGAAGACGAAGCTGTAGGTGTCGAGGTTGTCGAACAGGTCCGCCAGGCGCAGCCGCAGCCCGTCGAGATCGGCGTCGGGCCCGACGTCGGGCTGGTAGTCGCCGTCGGGGGTGAAGTCGACCTGGGCCCCGAGCCGGGCGCCGGCCAGCAGCACCTGGCTGATCTCGAGCAGCAGGATCGAGATGCCGGTGCCGAGGTCACCCTCGGTGGCCACCGCGCGCACGGCGATCAGGAAGCTCTCCACCTGGTCGGCGATCTGCGCGGCGAACTCGTCGGCCGGCTCCATGGGCGGCAGCGTGGCCGCCGCCGCGATCAGCTCGTCGGTAGTGGTCTGGTTGGTCATTCGGCGGTTCGCCTCCCTGCAAAGGCCCGCCCGAGAGTGACCTCGTCGGCGTACTCCAGGTCGCCACCGACCGGTAGCCCACTCGCGAGCCGGGTGATGCGTAGCTCCAGAGGTTTGAGCATACGGGTGAGGTAGGTGGCGGTCGCCTCGCCCTCCAGGTTGGGGTCCGTGGCCAGGATGACCTCGGTGATCGCGCCGTCGGAGAGTCGCTTGAAGAGCTCGGTGATGTGGAGCTGGTCGGGACCGATGCCGTCGATCGGGGAGATCGCGCCGCCGAGCACGTGGTAGCGGCCCCGGAACTCCTTGGTCCGCTCGATGGCGACGACGTCCTTGTATTCCTCGACCACGCACAGGACCGTCTGGTCGCGGCGCGGGTCGCGGCAGATCCGGCACTGCTCGTCCTCGGAGACGTTGAAGCAGATCGCACAGAAGCGCACCCGGCTCTTCACCTCGAGCAGCACCTCGGCCAGACGGCGTACGTCGGCGGGCTCGGCCTGGAGCAGGTGGAACGCGATCCGCTGCGCGCCCTTGGGACCGACGCCGGGCAGGTGCCCGAGCTCGTCGATGAGGTCCTGGACGATGCCTTCGTACAAAGGAGTTGCCTACCCGCCCATGCCGGGTAGACCGGGCATGCCGCCGCCGGAGAGCGGGCCGAGCGCCGAGCTGGCCAGCCCGTCGGCCCGGCTCTTGGCGTCGCGGTAGGCGGCCACGATCAGATCGCCGAGGTCGCTCAGGTCGTCCTCGCTGGTGCCGTCGAAGCCGCCGGCCTTGATCTGCACCGCCTGGAGCTCGCCGATGCCGTTCAGGGTGACCGTGACGGCACCGCCGGCGACGGTGCCCTCAACGCGCGCATCGGCCAGCTGCTCCTGGGCGCTCTCGAGCTGCTCCTGCATCTGCTGCGCCTGGGCGAGCAGGCCCTGGAGGTCGAACCCGCCGGGCTGGTCGCCGCCGAGGGCGTCGAAGGGGTTGCCGGTCATGTCAGGTCACCTGTCGTTCGTGGGTCGTCGGGTCGGTCGGTCGCTGCTCACTGGTGGGGGATCTCCTCGATGACCTCGGCACCGAGGGCCTCCTGGAGAAGCTGGGCGCCGTCGAGGCCGGTGGTCTCGGCGTCGATGTCGTCGTGGCGGGCCCCACCGTCGGCATCGGCCGGGGCCGCCTCCGCGGCGGCCTGCTCCTGGGTGCGGGTCGCGCTGATCGCCTGGCGGGCGGACGCCGAGGGAGGCTCGACCCACGGCGGCGGCTCGTCCGGGCCCGGGTCGGGCTCGAGGTCGGCCGAGGAGTCGGGAGTCGCAGGGGTCGGCGGGGCGCTCTCGGTCGCGGCCGGTGGCGGGGCGGCGGCGGGCTGCGCACCCGGGTCGACGATGGTCTCGACCCGCCAGTCATGGCCCACCACGTCGATGGCGGCCTGACGGACGATCTCGGCACTGCCGCCGTTGTCGAAGGAGTCGCGGGCCCCCGCGTTGCCGAAGCCGAGGGTCAGCGTCTTGTCGTCGACCTGCACGACCTGGGCCTGCTGGGTGAGGTGGATCCAGGTGACGCGTCGACGCTGCTTGGTCGCCTCGACGATGTCGGGCCAGAGCCGGCGGACGTCGACCAGGCTGAGCGGCGAACCGGCCGCGGTGGTGGTCGCGGGCTCGGACGAGGTGCTGGCCGGCTCGACCGGTGGTGCGACCGGCTCGGCGACGGGAGGCACGGGCTCCGGGTCGCGACTCTCCTCGACCACCGGCCCGCTCGACTGGGAGGCGGGCGACTCGCCCGGCGCTGCCGCCGGCTCGGCGGACGTGGGCTCCTGGCCCGGAGCCTCTGCCCGCCGGGCGGGCGGCGGCTGCGCGGTCGGCTGGGCGGCCGGCGGCTGGGCGGTCGGCTGGGCGGTCGGCTGGGCGGTCGGGGCAGGTGCCTCGACCCGTGGCGCGGTCGCCCCGGCGGGCGGCCGGACCGGCTGACCGGGGTCGCCCCCGGAGATGGCGACCCGGCGCTCGAGCCGGTCGAGGCGCGCCTGGACGCCCTCGGTGGAGTGGTCGGCCCCGGGCAGGAGCACCCGGGCGCAGATCAGCTCGAGCAGCAGCCGCGGCGCGGTGGCCCCCCGCATCTCGGTGAGCCCGGTGGCCACGAGGTCCGCGGCGCGGGTGAGCTCGGCGGGACCGAAGCGGGCGGCCTGGGCGACAAGGCGCTCGGCGGCATCCTCGGCGATGTCGATCAGACCGGTCGCGGGTGCGTCGGGCACGGCGGAGACGATCACCAGGTCACGCAGGCGGCGGAGCAGGTCCTCGGCGAAGCGACGAGGGTCCTGACCGGTCTCGATCACCTTGTCGACCACACCGAACACCGCGGCGCCGTCGCCCGCGGAGAACGCGTCGACCACCTCGTCGAGCAGGGTGTCGGGCGTGTAGCCGAGCAGCCCCGCCGCGAGGGTGTAGGTCACGCCGGCGGGCCCGGCACCGCCCATCAGCTGGTCGAGGACCGAGAGGGTGTCACGGGCGGACCCGCCGCCGGCCCGCACCACGAGCGGGAGCGCCGCCGGCTCGATGGCGACGCCCTCCTTGTCGCAGAGCTCGGAGAGGTAGGACGAGAGCAGGCGCGGCGGGATCAGCCGGAAGGGGTAGTGGTGGGTGCGCGACCGGATCGTCGGCAGCACCTTCTCCGGCTCGGTGGTGGCGAAGATGAAGCGCAGGTGCGGCGGCGGCTCCTCGACCAGCTTGAGCAGGGCGTTGAAGCCCTGCGTGCTGACCATGTGCGCCTCGTCGATGATGTAGACCTTGTAGCGGCTGCGCACCGGCGCGAAGAACGCCTTCTCGCGCAGGTCGCGGGCGTCGTCGACGCCGCCGTGGGAGGCTGCGTCGATCTCGATCACGTCGATCGACCCCGAGCCGCCGCGGGCGAGGTCCTGGCAGGAGTCGCACTCGCCGCACGGGTCCGCGATCGGTGCCTGCTCGCAGTTGAGGGCACGGGCCAGGATGCGCGCCGAGGTGGTCTTGCCGCAGCCGCGGGGGCCGGAGAAGAGATAGGCGTGGTTGACGCGGTTGCCGGCGAGAGCGGCGCGCAGCGGCTCGGTCACGTGGTCCTGCCCGATGACCTCGGCAAAGGTCTCGGGTCGGTAGCGCCGATACAGCGCGAGGGGTGACTCCACTCCTGAACCCTAACCAGCCGTGCCGACAACCGCTCACGAGGTCACAGGGGGCGACCCGGGGGACGTCCGCGCGGCCAGGGATCCGCCGGCGACGGTGACGGCGAGGGCTACGAGGGCGCCGAGGATCAGCGCCGCCCCCTCGCCCGGCCGGAGCAGCCCCAGCTGGGTGCCGATGGTGGTCGCCGCGACCGGGACGCCGAGCTGGGCCGTCGCGAGCAGGGCGTACGGCGTGGGCTGGCGCAGCGCGACCGGCGCCAGGTGGGCCAGGGTCGCCCCGGCCCCGAGACACAGCCCCAGGACGATCATCGACGGGTGGTGGTCCACGTCGCGCAGCTGCAGCCCGGCCCCCAGCCAGACGAAGAACACCGGGCCGAAGAAGCCCTCGGTCACCGCGAACAGCTGCTTGGCCACCCGCCGCGGCTCGCCCACGGCGGAGACCGCCAGGCCGGCGACGAAGCCGGCGAGCATCAGCGAGACGTGCACCGAGACCGCGAGCGCGGCGAAGGCGAACATCGCGGCCAGGCTGACCCGGAGCTCGACCGCGAACTGCCGGTCCTCCGAGACCCGGTGCACGCGTTCGCGGACCCCGCTCCGCTCCACCTGGCGCAGCAGCAGGAAGAACACCCCGCCGGCAAGGAGCACCACGGCGGCACCGAGCGCGGCCCGACCGACGTGGGCCGGGTCGATCACCAGCGGGAGCAGGACGATGCACATGGCGTCCGCCACGGCGACCTGCGGGAGCAGGTCGACCAGGGCCGGACCGGCCAGGCCCAGCGACGCCACGGTCGGCAGCACCAGGGCCGCGGACGACGACGCCATGAGGACCGCGTAGAGCGGCGCGTGCGAGACCCCCACGACCCGGGCGACGCCGTACGCCAGGAGGACGGCGACCACGGCCACCAGCGCCGCCCGGAAGACGCCGGTGCGCAGGGCGGCGCGGATCCGCTCGTCGCGGACCGGGACGTGCGTGCCGGCCACGAACATCACCAGCACGAAGCCCGCGTTGCCGAGGAAGGTGAACGTGGTGTCGCTCGCGTCCAGGACCGCGAAGCCGGTGACTCCCAGCACCACGCCGACCAGCAGCTCACCGAGCACCACCGGCAGGTGCCAGCGCAGCGGCGCCGCCAGCACGGGGCCGGCCAGGGCGACCGCACACACGATCGCCAGGTCGAGGAACGACACGAGTGGATGCTAGGGCGTTCCCGGGCCGCCGTCGGGGCGGCTGCGGCCCAGCGCCGCCTGCGCGGTCTCGGCCACGACCGGGTCCGCGTCGTCACACCAGGGACGTACGACGTCGGCCGCGGCGGTGCCGAGGACGGTCGGGGCGGCGTGCAGTGCACAGGCCCGCAGCCACGGGTCGGACCACCGCCCGTCGGGGTCGGTCACCAGCTCGGCCACCCAGTCGGCCGCGGTCTGCCGGGGAGCGTGGGTCCCATCGAGGACCGCCAGCCGCTCGTGCGGCTCCAGGTCGGGGTCGAGCACGGCGGCGAGACGGACTCCCGCGCGCCGGCCCTCCAGCACCTCGAGGAGCTCGACCGCCATCGACTCACCGTCCCCGACGGTCGCGCCGAGCTCGGCGATGACGCGTTCGACGCGACGGTGCCCGTGGTACATCGCCAGCACCTCCGCCACGGCGTCCGCCGAGCGCGTCACGTCCTCCAGGAGGCCGCGCCGCAGGGGCTCGAGCTCCTGCTCGCTGCCCAGGGAGTCGGCCGCGGCCAGCGCGCGGGCGACCCGGGCGGCCCGGGGGTCCAGCTCGCTGCTCAGCGGTGGCAGACCGGCCGGGGTCTCGGCCAGGTCGTCACGGACCACTCCCAGCGCCCGGGTCAGCCGCTGCCGGACCTGCCGGTCCTCGGTCAGCGAGAGCCGCTGCACCGCGACCGGCGCCAGGTCGGGGCCGTGGGCCCGGACGGCGTCGGTCAGGGCTGCGCTCGGCGGGGCCGACTCGACCTCGTCCAGCAGCCGGGTGACGAACCAGGGATGGGGGCCCGCGGCGCAGCCGGCCAGGGCGGCGTCGCGCACCACCGGGTCGGCTCCCGACATCGCCGCGAGCCACGTGTGCTCCCCGGCCGGTGCGGCCGGACCTCCCTCCCCGACGGCCCGGCAGACGGCCACCATGCGGACGTAGGGGTCGGCAGACTCGAGCAACGGCGCCAGCTCGACGCAGGACCGCGACCCTCCCTGACGGACCGCGGCCAGCGCCAGGACGACGTCGCGAGGGTCGTCGCTGTGGAGCATCGCGTCGACGGCGTCGCCGTCCGACTCGACGAGGTCGACGGGCTCCCAGGGCCGGGCGGTGACCTGGGCGAGCACCCCGTGCCGGTAGCCGCGGTACGACGCGGCGGCGAGCACCAGCCACGCCGAGGACAGCACCAGGGTCACCACGACCACCGCGCGGACGTCGAGGTGCGCGATCCGGAACACCAGCAGGAGCACGCCCACGAAGCCCAGGGCGACCGGGACACCGGCCGCCTCGACAACGGTCTGGGCGCGCAGCCGGACCGGAGCCTCGAGCGCCTGGTAGGAGGTGTTGATGGCGCTGCGCGTCATCCCGTCGGTCAACGCGATGTGCACGACCTGCTGGACGCCCAGCACGACGAAGAAGATCATCGCCGCCGCACCCGACACCAACCCGACCACGGCGCTCACCGCGAGCAGGAGCACGACCACGAGCGGGTTGGCCGCCAGACCGCCGCGCTCGCCCGACCGCACGAGCAGCGGTCCGGCCACCAGGAAGACGAACGCCAGCGCGACGACGTTGATCGCCGTGCCGAAGTAGCCCTGGAAGCGGGCCAGGTCGCTGGGGTCCGGGAAGTGGTACGCCGCGCGCTCCCAGACCAGGTAGTCGAGCAGCTGGGTGACCGCGGCCGAGAGGAGCTGGTAGCCGAAGAGCACGGTCACCAGGGGGCTGCGCGGAGCGGGACCGCTGCTCAGGTTGCGATGCTCGACGACGGGTTCGGGGTGCCGGGCCAGCTCCGTGGGGAACGTCCGGCCCGCGGCCACCGCCGCCCCCAGGAAGGCCACGCCGACCACGGCGTCGACGAGCAGCAGGTCCACGGGCCCGCCCAACGGACCCGTCAGGAACGCCGCGCCCGCACCGCCGACCGCGAAGCCCAGGGAGAACCCGGCGACGATGCGGGCGAAGTAGCGCTTCATGGCCCGGACGTCCAGCAGCCGGCCGGCCTGGGTCCCGACCAGCACGAATCCGACCGGGATCGCCAGCGGGAAGAGGCCCACGAGCACGGCCGAGACCCACGTCTGGTCGCCGAACCGCAGGAGGGCCCACCCGGCCGCGACCAGCACGACGTACGCGCCGATGCAGCAGACCGCGACGGCCGTGAGCGAGAGCCGGGCCTGGAGACCGCGCAGCCCGCGGGACAGTGCGACGCCGAGGACGGCGACCGCGAGGTAGACGAACGGCAGACCCTCGGCGCCGTACCTCGCCAGGAACAGGGCGCTGGCGGGCACGACCAGGAATGACACGCAGAGCCCGAGCAGGCAGGCCTGGGCGGCGAGAAGGAGGACGCGAGACCTCATGTGCCGGTGCCGTGCGACTCGCGCAGCCGCTCCACCAGCTCGCCGATCACGCCCGCTGCCACCTCGGGTCGGGTGCGCAGCGCCTCGTCGAAGTCGACCTTGCGCAGACGGAACGCCAGGACCTCGGTGAGCGCGGTCACCGTGCCGGCGCGCGGCTGCGGGTCGAGCACCGCGAGCTCCCCGACCACCTCGCCGGGACCCAGCTGGACCGCGCGGTCGGACCGGGTGATCCGCACGGTGCCGTCGACCAGCACGAACATCCAGTCCTCGACCGCACCCTCGGTCATCAGGTCCTCGCCCGGGGCGAAGGTCTGCTCCTCGAGGGTGTGGGCGATGCCTGCCAGCACCCGGTCGGGGGTGCGCTCGAACAGCGAGACCCGCTTCAGGGCAGAGACGCGTTCGATGGTGAGCAGCATCCTGTGGACGATAGGCCCGGGTCAGCCGCGACCGATACCCCTTGCTGGGCTGGTCGTGCATAGTGCTGACATGGCGCACGCAGCGGGAGCGGAGCACGAGGCACCACCGCGCCGCCGGGTGGTCCGCGATCCGGTCCACGACTACGTCGAGGTGCCGGGTGAGCTGGCCGCCCTGGTGGGCTCGCCGGCCGTCCAGCGTCTGCGCGGTGTGTCCCAGAACGGCATGGCCAGCGTGCGTTATCCCGCCCTGACCGGCTCTCGCTACGAGCACGCGCTCGGCGTGATGCACCTGGCGGCCGCGGGGTGGCAGAGCGCCTGGCGCACCTGCGACGAGGACGTCCGGGCGCGCTTCGCGCGGGAGATCATCGGCGAGCTGAGAGCCGCGCCGGAGCACGACGCGTGCACCGCGCGCTGGCTGTCCGGCACGGAGGTCGAGGACACGGCGCTGTGGCACGACTTCCCCCGCGTCGTGGGCCTGGTCGTGGCCGCCGTCGGCCTCCTGCACGACCTGGGCCACCCGCCGTACTCCCACGTGCTCGAGGACTTCTACCAGGCCCGGATCGCCCAGGTGATGGGTACGACGGCCGCGCGCGAGCAGGCCGAGTACGCCGCGGCCACCGGGCACGGGCAGTTCCACGAGTGGGCCGGTCTCCAGATCTTCGACGCCCTGCCCGACGACTGCTTCAGCCACCTGCCGCGCCTGTTCGTCCGGCTGGTCCTGTCGGACCGGGAGGGCAACGACTGGGCGCACTGCCTGCACGGCATCATCGACGGCCAGTTCGACGTCGACCGCCTCGACTACCTGATGCGCGACGGGCTGCGCGCCGGCACCGAGCTCGGGAGCATCGACTCACGACGGCTCGTGGAGAGCCTCGAGCTCCACGAGCTGCCGGACGGCTGGCGGATCGGGCTGGGGGCGCGCGCGATCTCGGCGTTCGAGACGATGCTGGTGCAGCGGGCCCAGCACTACCGGTGGATCATCCACCACCACGCGGCAGTGGCGGCGGACACGGCGCTGACGCGCTGTGCCGAAGGCATCTTCGACCTCGCGACCGCACCGCCCGAGGGGGCCGCCGACCCCGCCCTGGCCGACCTGAGGGCGGCGCTCCCGGACCTCGACTACGTCGCCGCGGCGGTCGACAGCGCGCCGGCGGGACAGTGCCGCGACGACGCCGACCTCCTGGCCTGGTTCCGCGCCTCCCGTCGGCCACTGAAGGCGCTCGCGCAGTCCGACGTCGTACCCCTGGCCGAGCCCGCCCGGCGGCTGCTCCGTCTGCTCGACATCTGCGACAACGTCGTCCTCGAGCCGATCCCCGCCTGGCGCAACTACCAGGAGTTCCTGGCACGTGCCGAGCAGAACCCCGACCCGGTCGCGGCCCTGGTCGACTCGGCACCCGCGCCGCGCACGCCCGACTACCTCTCCAGCGACGCGACCCGCGAAGCGGCGCGGATCCTGCTCACCGACCTGCCGGCGCGCCTCAACAATGCCCTCGACCACGTGTTCGCCGGGGTCGATCGGCGCGAGGTCGAGCGCCGGCTCACCGCCGACTGGCCACGCATCGACGGCTGTGGGGAGGGATTCTGGCTGATCTCCCGGGTGAACTTCCTCGCCGTCCGGGAGGAGTTCGCCACCGTGTGGCGCGGCCACGAGGAGGCGCTGCTGAGCGCGGTGAGCCCGTTCCCCTTCGCCCTGACCGCGATCGAGGTCATGCGGCCGCGCTACCACGTCTTCTTCGTGCCCTACGGCCCCGTGCCCCGCGCGCCGGAGAAGGAGGAGCGCCGGGCCATCGGCCGCGCCTTCCTCGAGACGGTCGCGGCGCTCCGGACATGACCCCGGACAAGACTGGGCCCCCCACGCACCCAGCAGAGCTCACCTGCCCTTGCTGCCTTCCGGCCCTGGGGGAGTTCAGCGAGATGCCGCCGCATGGGGGGTTGCCCGAAGTCTAGGCGACCGCCGTACGACGTACGAAGTCGGCGTCCGCCCGGGCGCGAGCGATTTCGTCGCCTCGTCCGCTGCCCGGTAACCTCCTCGGCGGAGGATTCGCCTAGTGGCCTATGGCGCTCGCTTGGAAAGCGGGTTGGGTGCAAGCCCTCAGGGGTTCGAATCCCCTATCCTCCGCCAGTCGTCCCTCTCGCACGGACCACCCGCCCTGTCGGTGACCCGGGCCGCGCCGGATAGTCCGAGACGTTCTTGTCGGTCGGTCGCCTCCGGACCGACGATTTCGTCTCGGACCATCCCGTCGGTGCCGGGTGCCAGGCCGATGTGTCGCGCATCACCGGCCGAGATGAGCGGTCCTGTTGTCGTCCTCTGATATAAGTCTACTAGGTTGATTGACTAACCAGACTTCATCGCGCGACCCATCCCCGGGAGGACCCCAATGACTCCGCAAGCCCGCACCCTGCGCCTCAACGCGTTCCTGCACGACACCGGCCACCACGAGGCATCGTGGCGGCACCCGGACAGCAGCGCCGAACGCACCTTCGACGTGTCGTTCTACCAGGAGATCGCCCGCAAGGCGGAGGACGCCAAGCTCGACGCGATCTTCTTCGCCGACATCCCCGCCCAGATCGCCAACTCGCCGCACCGCGCCAGCCACGGCCTGGAGCCGCTGACACTGCTGGCCGCGATCGCCGGCGCCACCGAGAAGATCGGGCTGATCGCCACCGCGTCCACGACGTTCAACGAGCCCTACAACCTCGCCCGTTACTTCTCGTCTGTCGACCACATCTCCGGAGGCCGCGCCGGCTGGAACATCGTGACCACCTACAACCAGGCCGCCGCCCGCAACTTCGGCCTGGACGACGTGCCCTCCGACGACGAGCGCTACGCCCGCGCCCAGGAGTTCGTCGACGTGACCACCCAGCTCTGGGACAGCTGGGAGGACGACTCGCTCCTCGTCGACCGCGAGGCGGGCTACTTCTACGACCCGGCCAAGGTGCACGCCATCGACCACGCCGGCCGCTACTTCCGGGTCCAGGGACCGCTGACCGCGCCTCGCTCGCCGCAGGGCCGTCCGGTGTACGTGCAGGCCGGCTCCTCCAACACCGGCCGGGCGTTCGCGGCCCGCAACGCCGAGGCGATCTTCACCGCGCACCAGACCATCGAGGACGCGCAGGCGTTCTACGCCGACATCAAGACCCGGGCCCAGGGCTTCGGCCGGCGGCCCGAGCACGTGCTGGTGCTGCCCGGCATCAGCCCCTTCCTCGGCGAGACCGAGCAGGAGGCCGAGGAGCTGTACCACTACTTCAACAGCCTGACCGTGCCGGCGTACGGCCTGGCCCAGCTCGAGAAGCTGGTGGGCGTCTCGGTCGCCGACCTCGACCTCGACGAGCGGGTGCCGCTGGGCATCTTCGGCCAGGCCGGCAACGTGCTCGACAACAACCGCAGCCGCAAGCAGGTCGTCGCCAACATCGTCGAGCGCGAGCAGCCCACGCTGCGCGAGCTCCTGCACCGCCTTGCCGGCGCCCGAGGCCACAACGTCGTGCACGGTACGCCGGTCCAGGTCGCAGACATCATCACCGACTGGTTCGAGAACGGTGCCGCCGACGGCTTCAACGTGATGCCGCCGTCGTACCCCTCGCTGCTCGACGCCTTCACCTCCCAGGTCGTCCCGATCCTCCAGGAGCGCGGCCTGTTCCGTACCGAGTACGACGGCTCGACCCTGCGCGACCACTACGGCCTGCCGCGCCCCGACAGCCTCTTCGCCGACCAGGACCTCCCGTACGCGGTCGGCAAGTGACCGACCCGCGACCCTCCCCCACCCCGAGAAGGAACCCCATGCGTTTTCGACCTGTCCACACCCGCCTGCTCGCGACGGCGACGTCACTGGTCGCGGTGGCCGCTCTCGCCAGCGGCTGCGGCGGCAGCGCCGACGCCGCCGGCGACGGCACGACCATCCGATACCAGACCAGCCCCGGCATCCTCAACATCGCCGAGATGGCCGACGCACTCGGCTACCTCGACGGCATCACCCTGAAGAACGTCGGCGTCGTCCAGGGCGGCCCGCAGGCCCTCCAGGCGCTGGCCACCGGCCAGGTCGACCTGGCCGGCGCGTTCGTCGGCGCGGCCGCGAACGTGATCGCGAACGGCACCCCGATCAAGGCCGTGATCGCCTACTACGGCTCGGACAAGGACGTGTACGGCGAGCTGCTCACCAAGGACGGCAGCAAGATCACCAAGCCCCAGGACCTGATCGGCAAGAAGGTCGCGGTGAACACCCTCGGCGCCCAGCTCGAGGCCGTGCTTGACACCTGGTTCGCCAAGAGCGGGCTGACCCCCGACCAGATCAAGCAAGTGACGCTCGTGCCGCTGCCGAGCATCAACGCCGAGGCTGCGCTCCGCAACGGCCAGGTCGACGCGGCGTACCTCCAGGGCAGCCTGCTCACCAACGCGATGAAGACCCCGGGCCTCACTCCGCTGGTCAAGGACACCGATCTCCTCGGCTCCTACAACGGGGGCTCCTACGAGATGACCGACGCCTACCTGAAGGACCATCCCGACACCGCCAAGGAGTTCGTCTCCGGCATGGCCAGGGCGGTGCACTGGATCCAGACGCACTCGACCCAGCAGACCCTCGACGTCTACACGAAGTACCTCGACGCCCACGGCGAGTCCGACGACGCCACGGCACTGGCCACCTGGGTCGGCACCGGCATCGCCACCAAGGGCGGGGTGCTCCGGGACGAGGACTACGCGACCTGGACCGACTGGCTGAAGTCCAAGGACCTGCTCAAGAGCAGCCTTGACGTCTCGACGCTCTACACCAACGAGTACAACCCGTACGCCGGAACGAAGGGCAGCTGACATGGCCGGGCACATCTCCCTGATCGGGGTCCGCCAGGAGTTCTGGGTGCGCCCCGGCTCCGGTGACGCGACCGCCAACGGCGTTGGCAAGGGGCTCCACCAGTTCGTGGCCCTCGACGACCTCGACCTCGAGGTGGGCGACGGCGAGCTGGTCACGCTGGTCGGCCCCAGCGGCTGCGGGAAGTCCACGGTGCTCGACCTGGTCGCCGGTCTGTCCCAGCCGACGGCGGGCACCGTTCAGCTCGACGGACACCAGATCACCGGGCCAGGGCTCGACCGCGGCGTGGTCTTCCAGCAGTACACGCTGCTGCCCTGGCGGACGGCGCTCGGCAACATCGAGTTCGCACTGGAGTCCGCCGGCTTCCGGCGCGGCGAGCGACGAGAGCGGGCGCGGCACTACCTCGACCTGGTCGGTCTCACCGACTTCGCAGGGCGCTACCCGCACGAGCTCTCGGGCGGCATGAAGCAGCGGGTGGCGATCGCGCGCAGCCTGTCCTACGAGCCCGAAGTGCTGCTGATGGACGAGCCGTACGGCGCGCTCGACGCGCAGACCCGCGAGCGGATGCAGGAGGAGCTGGTCGAGATCTGGCGCCGTACCGGCACCACCATCCTGTTCATCACCCACGACATCGAGGAGGCGGTCTATCTCGGTCAGCGCGTGGCCGTGATGAGCGCTCGCCCCGGTCGGATCCGCTAGGTGGTCGAGGTCGACCTCGACCGCAGCGCCGGCAGCGACGTGCGGTCGAGCCGCGAGTTCGCTCACTACCGCCACCAGGTCTGGACGCTCCTGCGCGAGCAGACGGCCGCGGTCAAGGAGGTCGAGAAGGTTGCCTAGCACGCTGATCGAGGAGCGGACCGAGGTCACGCTCAACCCGCGCCAGGCCCAGTCGGCCGGCGTACGGCCGGGGCGGCGCGGCCGGGCCCGCGTCTTCACCGCCGGCCGGACGGCGCTCGGCGTCGTGCTGCTCGCCCTGGTCTGGGAGCTCGCCCCGCGGGCCGGGCTGGTCGACCCGCACTTCGTCTCGCCGCTGCACGAGGTGCTGAGGGCGTGGTGGGGGATGGCCAAGGACGGCTCCATGTGGCGTCAGACCCACGCCAGCCTGGTC
This sequence comes from Nocardioidaceae bacterium, assembly GCA_033854915.1. GTDB lineage: Bacteria > Actinomycetota > Actinomycetes > Propionibacteriales > Nocardioidaceae > Nocardioides. The sequence continues at coordinate 27,751 of JAWWPM010000053.1, read as the reverse complement.
CGGATCGTGGCCGGCTTCGGGCTCGCGATCGTGGTCGGCGTCCCGCTCGGAGCCCTGATCGCGTGGTACCGCTCGGTGCGGGAGGTGACCACGCCCGTGCTGGAGATCTTCCGCAACACCGCACCGCTGGCGATCCTGCCGGTGTTCATGCTCGTGCTCGGGATCGGCGAGACCTCCAAGATCGCGATCGTCTGCTACGCCTGCCTGTTCCCGATCCTGCTCAACACCGTGAGCGGGGTCGGCAACGTCGACCAGCAGCTGTTGCGCACGGCGCGGGTGCTCGGGCTGTCGCCGGTCGCGACCTTCGTCAAGGTCGTGCTCCCGGCGGCCCTGCCGACGATCTTCACCGGCGTCCGGATCGCCGGCGCCACTTCGGTGCTGGTGCTGATCGCCGCCGAGATGGTCGGCGCGACCGCGGGGCTGGGCTACTTCATCAACTACGCCCAGATGAACTACCTGATCCCACAGATGTACGCCGCCATCCTCACCACCACCGTGCTCGGGCTGGTCGTCAACTACAGCCTGGTCGGCCTCGAGCGGCGCTTCTCCCGCTGGCGCGCCTGAGCCGACCGGTGGGCGATGCGGTGGCTCCGGGCCCGGGGGTGGTCCGGAGCCACCGCGTCAGCTGCAGCCCCACCGATCCCAGTTTCATCATGTGAAGTGGGCGAGCCCTCACCTCCCACGGTGAACTCGTCGCGGGAAGTGCCGGTTCACCTACATCACATGATGAAGCCCCCGCGACGACCCACGGAGACCCAAAGCGGTCAGTCGCCACGGCCGGACCGGCGACCGAACAGCGGCCGGAGGATCGACGCGGCCGCGACCAGCCCGGCGCCGACGAGGCCGACCCAGATCGCGAGGTGGCGCGACTGGTGCAGCACGTCGGCCGCGGGCAGCGGAGCCTGGGCCGGCGGGGTGCGGTCGGGTTGCGGCCGCAGGGTGGCGAACGCTCCTCCGGGTCCCGGCGTGAGCGGCCGGGTCAGCGCGTCGACCGGCTGCACGACTCCGGCGCCGAAGTAGCGGCTGGGATCACCTCCGGTGTCGGGTGACGTGCCGCTCGCCGTCTCGACGATCCGGGCCGCGATCCGGGCGGGCGAGTCGCCGGCGCGGCGGTCGACGAGCAGGGCGGCGATGCCGCCGACCTCACCGGCCGCCCACGAGGTGGCCGGAGCGGTGAGCACACAGCTACCGCCGTTGAGGGCCACCGAGATGCCACCGGCGGTCGGGACCACGACGTCGACCGCGGAGTTGGGGATCGAGCCGGGGTCGACCGCGAGATCGTTGCCCGCGGCGGTGGTGCCGGCGGTGAGCACGCCGGGCTCGAGGGCCGGGCCGATCTCCGACCTGCCGTCCTGTCCCGGCCGATCGGTCGCGAACTCGCTGAGGTAGCCCGAGCCCGGCTCGGTCGGGCGGTTGCCGGAAGCGGCCACGACGAGCACCCCCTGGTGCTGCACCGCACGGACGGCGGCAGCCAGGTCGGGCGTGGGCGTCACCGCGAGCGCCACGACCGCGACCCGCACGTGCAGGCTGCGGGCGTGTGCGGCCAGCCAGTCGAGCCCGGAGACCAGGTGCTCGGTCGAGAGGCCGGCACCCGCGCCGGCGGCTCCCGTCGGCCAGCCGAAGACCTGCACGTCGACGATCCCCGCGCCCGGAGCGATCCCGGTCGGCAGCCCACCCGGGCGCGCCCGCCCGGCGACCAGTCCCGCCACTGCGGTGCCGTGGTAGTCGGCGACCTTCACGGCCCCGCCGTTGACGGAGTACGACGCCCGCACGGGGATCTGCGCGCCCGGCTCGATGCCGCTGTCCACGACGGCGACCGTGACCCCGGCACCCGGGAGGTGGCCCGGCCGGGCGATCAGGGCCAGGGCCCGCGCGATCGCGAGCTGGTCGAGGGGTCGACTGGCCTGGTGGCTGACCTGGGCCACCACCGAGTCGGTGGTCTGGGTGCAGTCACCCACACCGGCGGCCCGCGCCGGCCCGGTCACCAACAGCGGCACCGAGCCGAGCAGCACGCCGAGCAGCGCGGGCCCCGACCACCTCACTGGCAGCCCTTGGCGGTGGTCCTCGCCGGCTCGCACAGGGCCAGGGTGGGCGAGAGCACGGCGCCCGTGGGGAACAGCTTGACCCAGGTGTCGGGCACCACCGGCGCCGGGAAACCGGCGTACCCGAGGTTGGTGGCGGCCGCCCCCTCGAGCAGGTGGCTGCTGCCCTTGAGGTCGATCAGGAACGGCAGCCCGCGCGTGGCCTGGGTGAAGTCGGCGGAGAGCACGTAGGCGCCGCCCCGAGGGGCGACCCCGGCATCGCGCCGGCCGGCTCGGACCTCGCTCGCCGATGCCTCGGGGCCGGGGTCCGTCGCCAGGGCGACCGCGGGCCGGGCACCCGCGCCCGCCTGGAGCACAGCGCACAGCTCGCCGGTGGCGGGGGTCAGGCTCCCCGCCGGCCACTCGGCCGCCGCGAACGGACTGACCACGGCGTCCTTGTCCATCGTGCTCTGGTGCCAGGTGTGGAATGCACCGCCCGGCGGGCCGTCTGCCTCGTAGACCGCCTGGGCGAACGGCGTCAGCCGGACCGGGCCGGCGGGCGCGAGCAGGTAGCCGGTGTCACCGACCTGGACGACATCGCCCACCTGCGCCTGCGGCACATGGATCTGCTGGCCGTAGGACACCGGGCGGCCATAGGCACCGGCCGGGATGCCGAAGCTCTGCCAGGTCAGGTCTCCGCCGGCGGGCCACAGGCCGAGCCAGGCATCGGGCACGCGCACGGCCTCGTTGCCGACACCGAGCCCCACGGCCTGCAGGAAGCGGTCCTGGGCGCCGCCCCCCACCGCCGGCAGGGGGTAGCGGTAGCCACCACCGACGCCGCCGGCGGTCGCCACCAACCAGCGGCTCCCGCCGGACTCGACGACGAACCCCGCACCATCGGCGTACGACGCCTCGGGCTGGGCCGCGACGTAGGTCCGCACCCCCTTGCCGTCGGCGGTGCACGAGGTCCAGCCGGTCTCGACGAGCCCGCCGGTGTCGGGGACGGTGGCCGGGGCGCCGAGGATGCCGATCTCCGAGCCGATGGTCTGGTCCTGGATCGTCTGCTCCGGCACCACCACCGGCTGCGCGGACGAGCCGATGATCAGCCGGGCCGAGGTGATGTTGACGACCGGGTTGAGCACGGGGTGGCTGCTGGCGCGGGTGATGACGTAGGGCTGGCCGTTGTCCTTGCTGATGATCAGGCCGGGGTTGTTCCAGTCGACCTCGGTGCGGCCGGCCAGCACCCCACTGACCGCGGCGCCGGCCATCAGCAGCACCCCGAGCGCGACGCCGCCGACGATGGTGCGTCCCGGACGAGCCGGCTCCACCTCGCGGCCGCCGGGCGCCCCGGACACGAAGGCGGTGACGAGCCGCCGGCGGCTGAAGGAGTGCGCCTCGACCAGGTCGCGCTTGGTGGCCACGGAGATCAGCCCGAGATGGCCGAGAAGACACCGGTGGCGATCACGAGCGCCGGCAGCAGGGCCAGGAGTGCCACGCTCTCGGCCACGTCACCCAGCCGCCCGCGGCGGACCGAGGTGCCCTGGGGCAGCAGCGTGAGGGCCAGGAGCACGGCGCCGGTCACCGCCAGCGCGACCGCCGCGCCGGGCCGCCAGCCCGGGTGGAGCCACAGCACCGAGAGCGCGGTGGCGAGCAGCCCGAGGACACCGGAGACCAGCCCCACCAGGACCTCGGCGCCGGTGCGGTACTGCCGCGTGCGCAGCATCACGACCACGCTCGCCAGCACTGCGACGATGGTGCCGGCCAGCCCAAGCGACACCGCGAGCGGTGACACCAGCACCAGCAGCAGCCCGACCGTCGCCGAGACGGCGACCAGGATCTCGTGGGCGACCCGCGCGTCGGCGCCGATCCGCTCGGGGTCGATCTCGTCGGGGTCGTTGGTGATGTCGGCGGTCGAGAAGATCTGGTCGACACTGGTGCCGGTCGCGCCCAGCGCCAGCCAGGGGAAGACGCTGCCGGCGATGACGACGAGCGCGAGCACGGTGGTGAGCACCACCGCCGCGTCGTACGACGAGGAGCGCATCACCAGGCCCGTCACCAGGAACACCCCGCCGGCGACCACTGGTGGCAGCAGCAGGCTGCGGCCTTGGCCGAGCCCGAGCGCGGCGAGGAGTCCTGCGACGAGGGCGCCGCCGCCGGCGACCGCGACCGGCGTACCGAAGAAGGGTGTGCCCCAGGCCAGCATCAGCCCGGCCACCGCGGCGTAGCCGCAGCCGACCAGGGCCACGGTGACCGCCGCGTCGGTCTCCCCTTGCACGCGCGAGAGGACCACCGCCCCGAGCACCAGCACGATCGCCACGACCACGGTGGCCGCAGCCGCGATGTCGGACCCGTGCTGGATCAGCAGCGACGCCGCGCCGAGGACGAGCAGCGCGACCGCCGCCCACAGGGCGGTACGGCGTCCCGCGGCCGCGTCCCACGGCCTGAGGTCGCGCTCGACGACGTCGGTCATGGCCTCGACGACGTCGTCGTAGACCCGCGGTGGCTCGTCGTCGACACCGGCGGCCACGGTGATCACGCCGCCGTCCTCGACCCCTTGGATCGTCAGGCCGGAGTCGGTGGCCAGCGCCCGGCCGTCCTGGGTGACGAGGCGGTAACCGCCGTACACCGTGACCGCGTCGAGAAGGCCGACGCTGCGGGCGAGCTCGGGGACCAGCTCGGCCACCGGGACCGCGCCGGGCAGGACCAGGTCGACGCGACGGGTGCCGGAGGTGACGGTCACGCGGACCAGCCCGGATGCACCGGACGGCGCCTGGCTCATGCATGACCCCCGAAAATCGTCATCAGTCGGCTGAGATGGTACCGCCCGGCCCGGGTCGCGAGACCCGGGCCGGGCGGCCTCGGAGTCGGCCGGGGCGACTCCGACCTGGGGGTCAGTGCAGGACCGGCGGCGATGCTTCGTCCTCGTCGAGCCAGTCGTCGTTGTCATAGAAGTCGTCCACGCCGGGCTTGCGCTTCTTCTTGCGGCCGCGGTCGCCACGACCGCCGGCACCGGTGCCGCGACCGCCGCTGCCACGCGAGGTGCCCGTCGCCCCGGCCGCGGCGCCGCGTGCACCGGCCGCTCCGGCACCGGTGCCGCCGCTGCGCGAGGCGAGGAGCTCCTCCTCGGTCAGCGCCGCGGTCGTCACCGAGCCGCGCAGGGCGTTGCTCAGCCCCGAGGCACCGCCGACCAGTCCGCCGGTCATCAGACCGCCGACCATCGTCGACGAGGGGCCGGTGGGCGCGCCGGGTGGCAGCACGCCGCCGGGCGGGACGCCCGGACCACCGCCGGGCGGGTAGGTGCCGGGCGGACCTCCGCCGGGGGGGTAGCCGCCCGGCGGGTACTCGCCGGGCCCCTGGGGCAGGCCCGGGTGCCCGTCCGGCGGCCAGGGGCTGCCGTCGCCGGGACCGCCGCCGGGACCCCCGCCGCTCCCCGGGTCGGTCGTCGTCTCGGTCGGGATGACCACCGGAGGGTCGACATGGGTGTGGTGGTGCCCCGAGCCGGTCTCCCAGCCGACGGCGGTGACGGTCGGGGTGGCGGTGTGGTGACCGCCGGCCGGGATCGAGCCGTGCGGGATCGAGCCGCCACCGCCGGCGCCGCCGCCGCCGGTCTGCGACGGGGGCTGGCCGTGGATGCTCTCCATCACCTTGATCGCCTGCGTGTAGTGGGTGTCCACGGTCGTGATCGCGGTCTGCGACTGGCGCTCGCGCGCCGAGTACTCGGCGGCGTAGCCCGACTGCGCCTGGCTGGCGGAGTGCTGGCGGGTGTGGAAGTCGGTGGCGGACTCCCCGGTCTTCCGGGTCGGGTCGGCCGGGGGCGAGGCGGGCGCGTTGCCGAGGGCGCGGTGCGTGTGCTGGGCGTCCTCGAGCGCGTTGCCGGCCGAGGTCAGCGCGCCGCTCGCCTTCTTCATCTCCGCGGCCTGCGCCCGGACGTTCTTGGCCACCGTTTCGAAGGCGGCCACGGCGGCCGGACCGGTCTGCGGGCCGAACCGGCTCAGCAGATGGGGCTTGGCGCTCTCGAGTGCGTCCGCGAGGTTGTTGAGGACGGTGTGGCCCCGCTCCCACATGTGGGCGGAGTACGAGATGTTCTCGGCGTTGCCGTTGGCGACGTAGGTGTCGAGGCGCAGCTCGTGAGGTCCCTTAGGCATGGGTCCCTCCCGACGCAGCCGGGCTCTGGCCCTGGTGGTAGTAGTCGTTGCGCTGGTGGGTGTGCTCGAAGCCGGCGGCCCGCGAGAGCTCCTCGACCGCCTGGTGCCGCCGGGCGAGGTCGCCGGCGCTCTGGGTGTCGGCGGTGTCGACCGACTTGGCGAACGTCTGCAGCCCGAGCCGGAAGGTGTGCAGGTCCTGGAGCACCGCGGCGAGGGTGTCGGAGACCTTGGCGTGGGCCAGGCTGTGGTGGTAGCCGAGGGAGCCACCCAGCGACGACTCACCGAACACCGCCTGGTTCACGTGGTACTTCTGGAAGCCGGAGTCGTGCACGGCGTCCTCGTTGTGGGTGAGGTCGGCGGTGATGTCGTGGATCAGCTCCACGTCGACGTAGAGCTCCTTGAGCTCCACCCCCAGGTTCGCGATCTGGTCGAGCGAGAAAAGGCCCATCGTTCCTCCCGAAAAGTGCCCCGACACCGGCTCAGCGGGGAACGCGACCGCTCCGGTCACGCTCCCCGCTGGATCCCCGACATCGAGGGCTGGTCAGATGTCGAACGAACGCGCGCCGCGCGCGTCGGCGGCGCGGTACTCGGCGTTCGACTGCGTGACCTGCTGCGAGGTGCTGTGCAGGAGGTCGCGCATCTCGTTGATGGCGCCGTCCCAGCGCGCCTTGGCCACGGTGTAGGCCTGCTGGGCATCACCGACCCAGTTCGCGCGAAGCGGGTTGAGCTCACGCTCGAGGTTCTGCATGCGGGCGTCGATCTTGTTCACGATGCCCATGAGGTCGTCCGCGGCCTGGTCGAGGCCGGCGTGGTTGACCTTGAGTCCGTCGAGTTCCATCGTCTTCTCCTGTCGTCCGGGCGCGCTCAGCCGAGGCGCTGCTGGTTGCGGGTGAACGCGGACGACTGCGTGTCGTCGGTGCCGGTGTTGTCCTTCTCGGTCGAGCGCAGGGAGGCCTCGAACTGGTTGAGCGCGTTGGTGATGGTGCGCTGCTTCTCCGACCACGCGTGGCCCAGCGAGTTGAACGCCGTACCGCCCTGGCCGGACCACTTGGCCTTCGCGGCGTCGATGTGCTGGACGAGCTCGGTGTTGAGGCGGTCGAAGTCGTGCTTGGCGTCTGTGACCATCCCGGCGGCGGCCGAGAGTGTCCCCTGGCCCTGACCCATTTCGTTTGCGGACGACATCTCGCCGTCTCCTTTCTCATCGCGGCCGGTCGGCCGCTCGTGAGCTGATGGTGCGGTTGGTGCCCTCCGGGTGATCGGCCCGAGCCGGACAGAGCAGGTCTACCCGCACCCCCCCGTGCTAAACATCACGACGTCAATTCCCACAGGTGCCGGAAGAACCCACTGGCCACCAGCACCACGGCCAGGGCGGAGGATCCGCACAGGGCCTCGGCCACCTCCGCGCGCCGCGACCACCAGGCCGATCTCCACCCGCGACCGGTCGCCATCGCCGCGAGGACGACCAGCAGCCCGAGCGCGACGGAGCCCAGCGACACGGCAAGCAGCTGTCCGGACGAGAGCCGCGGCGCGAGGTACACCGCGAGGCTCAGCCAGCAGGCGATCCCCGCCGCGCGGAGCAGGATGCGGGCCGCGGTCTGGCGGTAGCTGCGCGCCGCCAGCAGCAGGCCGGCCCCGACGAGGAGCACCTCGAGCCGCGCACCGACCCGATCGACCGGGAGCACGGCGGTCCAGAGCAGCAGTGGTGCGGTCGTGGCGGCGACGACCAGGATCGCGGCGCACGAGGCGGCCACCATCCGGGCGCCCCGGTCGGCGAGGTCGGCGACCGCGACGATCGGGACGATCGACCGGACCCGGCGTCGTGGGCCACGGTCGCGCGCCGACCACGCCGTGACGGCCAGGCGTTCGAAGTCGACGAGGTACTGGTCGGGTACGTCGACGGCCAGGCCGGGCACGAAGCGCGCACCCAACAGGGCCAGCGCCAGCAGGATCGCCCAGTCGGCTCGCGGCGCCCAGCCGAGCAGCGTCAGGGCACCGGTGACCACGAAGACCACGGCTCCGGCGATCACGACCACCTGGAGCTGCGCCTCGGCCCGGGCGGCGCCGGCCCGGGCCAGGGCCGCGCCTGCGGCGGTCGCCGCGGCGGCGACCCCGAGCACCATCGGCAGCCGGGCAGGCTCGGGGTCCCAGGCCCACGCGAACCCCGCGGCACCCGCGAAGCACGGCGCGGCGAGCACCCGGGGCACCGCCTGGCGACCGGACCTGCGGTCGGCGGGCACCAGGCCGAGGAGGGCGGTGGCGGACAGCGCGGCGACCGCCACGACGTGGGCCCGACCGTTCACGTGCGCGGCGCACCACCCGGACAGCACGGCCGTGGCGGCAGCGAGGCTGCACCACAGCTCCAGCCCGATGCCACCGGCTGCCCGCGGCTTCCGGCCGGCCAGTGCGGCACGGGTGGCTCGCGCCGGCCGGGAGACGCCCGTGGTCGCCACCAGGATGCTGCCCGTCTGCACCCCGGCCTCCGCGAGCGTGGCCGAGGCGAGGAGCAGGTCTCCGGTGCGGGTGTAGAGCAGCGGGATCGACGCGAGCCCGGCCTGGGCGGCGTACTCACGCGCGACCTCGGTCACCGCCGAGCCCGACGGGACCATCAGGTCCAAGGCACCCACGGGCCCGTGCACGGTGACGGCCAGGACGTCGGCCGACATCCGCACGCGTCCCTGCGTCATCGCGGTCCCCTCGTCGTACCCGGCCACGCCCCGATTGCGCCCCGATCCCGGCAGGGTAGTCCCTACCCGAGAGGCCCGCCTATCATCGCCGCAACAGCTTGCACGATCGTTCTTGGGAGACGCGTTGAGCACCACCCTGCGTGGCAGCCGGGCCGAGCAGCCCGAGCTGCCCACCGGTGAGATCGTGCTCCAGGCACCCCCCGAGATCGAGGAGGCGGAGGGCGCCAGCGGCGTCCTGATGAACGCCATCCCGATGCTGGGCAGCCTCGGCTCGATCGTGCTGGTGGCCACCATGGGCAGCTCAGTGCCCGGTGGGCAGGGGCGCAGCTTCCTGGCGGCCGGGATGTTCCTGTTCGCCACGCTCGGCTTCATCGTCGTGCAGCTCGACCGGCAGCGGAAGCAGCGCGCGCAGACGGTCACGGGCACCCGCACCGAGTACCTCCGCTACCTCGGGACGGTGCGCAAGATCGCTCGCGACGCCGCCGCCCAGCAGCGGGCCGCGCTGCTCTGGCTGCACCCCGACCCCTCCGCCCTGCCGGCCCTCGCCGACGAGAGGTCGCGGGTGTGGGAGAACGGCGCCGCGGACGCGCAGTTCCTCCAGGTGCGGTACGGCGTGTGCAGCCAGCCGCTGTCGCTCGAGCTCGTGCCACCCGACTCGGCCCCCATCGAGCAGGTCGACCCGGCCGCCGCGTCCGCGCTGCACCGTCTGCTCGCCGTACACCGGGTGCAGCCGAACCTTCCGGCCTCGGTCGACCTGCGCGCCTTCGACCGCATCGAGCTGTGCGGCGACGAGGACGAGGCGCGATCGCTGGCCCGGGCGATGATCTGCTCGGCCGCGGCGTTCCAGTCGCCGGAGAACCTCGCCATCGCGGTGCTCGCCTCCGAGCACACGCTGGCCCAGTGGGACTGGGTGAAGTGGCTGCCGCACGCGCTCTCGGCGCACGGCTCCGACGCGGTCGGACCCCGGCGGATGGTCTCGACCAACCTCACCGACCTGGCTGCCCTGCTGCCGCCCGACCTCGCCGAGCGGCCGCGCTTCGGCGCCGACGAGCGGCCTCCCAACCCGCACATCCTCTTCGTGGTCGACGGCGGCGTCCTCCCTCCCGGCAACCACGTGATCCCGCCCGACGGACTGCACGGCGTCACCGTGCTCGACCTGCCGAGCCGGTGGGACGAGCTCGAGGACAGCTCCCGGCTGCGCCTGCTCTTCGAGGACCGCGCCGAGCTCGCCGACGGCCGGCTCCCGGTCACTGCGCTGCGGTTGCGCGCGGCGCCGGTCCGGGCTGCGGCAGACCAGTGCGACCTGGCTACGGCCGAGGCCCTGGCCCGTCGCCTGGCCCCGCTGCACGTCGTCACCGCGGGCGTCGAGGCCGAGCCGGCAGGGGCCGGCGAGATCAAGGGCCCGTCGGACTTCATGGACCTGCTCGGCCTGGGCGACGTCCGCCGCTACGACCCCTCGTCGGCCTGGCGGCAGCGCCCGGCCCGCGACCGGCTGCGGGTCCCGATCGGGCTGGGTGACGGCGGGGGGATGATCCACCTCGACATCAAGGAGTCCGCCCAGCAGGGCATGGGCCCGCACGGACTGGTCATCGGCGCGACCGGCTCGGGCAAGTCGGAGTTCCTGCGCACCCTGGTGCTCGGCCTGGCGCTGACCCACTCACCCGAGCAGCTGAACATGGTGCTGGTCGACTTCAAGGGCGGCGCGACCTTCGCCGGGATGTCCGCGATGCCCCATGTCTCAGCCGTGATCACCAACCTGGCCAACGAGCTCACCCTGGTCGACCGCATGCAGGACGCCCTGTCCGGCGAGATGGTGCGCCGCCAGGAGCTGCTCCGCGACGCCGGCAACTACGCGTCGGTGCGCGACTACGAGCGCGCCCGGGCCGCGGGCGAGGACCTCGCGCCGCTGCCGTCGCTGTTCATCGTGGTCGACGAGTTCTCCGAGATGCTGTCGGCCAAGCCGGAGTTCATCGACCTCTTCGTCGCCATCGGCCGGCTCGGGCGGTCGCTCGGACTGCACCTGCTGCTCGCCTCGCAGCGGCTCGAGGAGGGCCGCCTGCGCGGTCTCGAGTCGCACCTGTCCTACCGCGTCGGCCTGCGGACCTTCTCCGCCCAGGAGTCCCGCACGGTGCTCGGCGTACCCGATGCCTACGAGCTTCCGCCCATGCCCGGTCTGGGCTTCCTCAAGCCCGACCAGTCGACGCTGCTGCGCTTCAAGGGTGCCTACGTGTCGGGGCCGCCGGCCGGGCGCACCCGGTCGGTGGTGCGCGACGACGCCGGCGTCGTGCAGGGGATCCTGCCCTGGACCATCACCGAGGTGCGGCTGCCCGAGCAGCCCGAGGCCGACGTCGTCGTCGACACCGGACCGGAGCCGCGGCCCGCGTCGACCGGTGAGCAGGAGACGCTGCTCGACGTCGCGGTCGGGCGGATGGACGGTACCGGCCCGGCCGCCCACCAGGTGTGGCTGCCACCGCTCGACGTGCCCGACACCCTCGACGAGCTGATGGCCGACCTGTCCGACGACCCCGAGCTGGGCCTGGTCTCGCACCAGTGGCGGGCCCTCGGCGGGCTGACGGTGCCGCTCGGCACCGTCGACCGGCCGCGCGAGCAGCGCCGCGACACCCTGACCGTCAACCTGTCCGGAGCCAGCGGCCACGTCGCGGTGGTCGGCGGCCCGCGGACCGGCAAGAGCACCCTGCTGCGCACTCTGGTGGCCAGCCTGTCGCTGACGACGACGCCGCTGGAGTCACAGTTCTTCGTGCTCGACTTCGGGGGCGGCACGTTCGCGGGGCTGGGGTCGCTGCCGCACCTGGCCGGGCTCGGCACGCGGTCCGAGCCCGACGTCGTACGCCGGATCCTCGCGGAGGTGACCGGCATCGTCGACCGACGTGAGGCCTACTTCCGCGCCAACGGGATCGACTCGATCGAGACCTACCGCAGCCGCCGGGCCCAGGGCCGCGCCGACGACGGGTACGGCGACGTGTTCCTCGTGGTCGACGGCTGGAGCACGCTTCGCGCCGACTTCGACGACCTCGAGCTCGACCTCCAGCAGCTCGCGTCGCGTGGCCTCACCTTCGGCTTCCACGTGGTCACCGCGTCGTCGCGCTGGGCCGACTACCGCGCGGCGATCCGCGACCTGTTCGGGACCCGGCTCGAGCTCAAGCTCGGTGACCCGATGGACTCCGAGATCGACCGCAAGCTGGCCATCTTGGTGCCACCGGGCCGGCCGGGGCGGGGCCTGGTGCCGGGCAAGCTGCACTTCCTGGCGGCCCTGCCGCGGGTGGACGGCGAGCCCGACGTCACCTCCCTTGGCGACGGCGTGGAGGACCTCGTCGCCCGGGTCACCGAGGCGTGGCGCGGGCCGACCGGTCCCAAGCTGCGGCTCCTGCCCGAGAAGCTCACCGTGCCCGACCTCCTCGGCCAGTCCGGTGAGGAGGCGCTGGCCGGTCGGCGGCTGCTGCTCGGCGTCAACGAGAAGGAGCTCGCGCCGATCGGGCTCGACGCCGACGCCGAGCCGCACTGGCTGATCTTCGGCGACGGTCAGTCCGGCAAGAGCGCCGCGCTGCGCGCCTACGTCCACGAGGTGATGCGCACCCGCACCTCGAAGGAGGCGCAGATCGTCGTCGTCGACTACCGCCGCTCACTGCTCGGCGAGGTCCCCGACGACTACCTGCTCAACTACCTGACCTCGGCGGCGCAGGCCACGCCCACGCTGGCCGACCTCGCGTCGTACCTCGAGAACCGCATCCCCGGACCCGACGTGACCCCCGACCAGCTGCGCAACAGGTCGTGGTGGACCGGTGCCGAGGTCTTCATCGTCGTCGACGACTACGACCTGGTGGCCACCCAGCAGAGCTCGCCGGTCCAGGTGCTCCAGCCGCTGCTCGCGCAGGCGCGCGACGTGGGGCTCCACCTCGCGGTCGCACGTCGGTCGGGCGGGGCGTCGCGGGCGCTCTACGAGCCCGTGATCCAGGCCCTGCGCGACCTCGCCATGCCCGGACTCGTGCTCTCCGGCAGCCCCGACGAGGGCAACCTGATCGGCAACGTCCGCCCGATGCCCGCGCCGGCGGGGCGCGGGCGGCTGGTGACCCGCGACCGCGGGGTCGAGGTGGTCCAGCTGGCGTGGCGGGAGCCCAGCCTGTGACGCTCTCGTCCCCCGCACGTCGTACGACGTGGGCGGGCGTGGTCGCCGCGCTCGCGCTCGTCGGCTCCGGCTGCGGCGGCTCCCCATCGGGCACCGCCGAGCCGCCGTCGACTCCCCCCGGCTCGCCCTCCGCGACCTCGGGTTCGCCGTCCCCGACGGCGCCTTCTGCTCCCGCGGCGACGGGACCGAAGGTCGGGCTGGCCCGGTTCACCGCCCGGGCCCCGGCCGGTTGGCGGCTCGACCACAGCTTCGGCAAGGAGATCGTGTTCGCCTCCGACCGGCACTTCGTCAACGAGCTCAGCTACAGCGACACCTCGATCTACCCAGGCACTTCGCTGGGCCGCGCCGAGCGGATCGTCGCCCGCAACGACGACTGGACCGGCTCCCCGAGAATCGGCGGAAACGTCACCATCGACGGGACGCCGTTCTTCCACCTGCTCGGCCCGGCCGGTCAAGGCCGCTGGTACGAGGTCTACGGACACCCCGTCGGCGGCCGGCTGGTCCAGCTCGGCTTCAAGACCGCCGTACCCCGCCTGGAGCGGGAGCGGCTGGTCGCGTCGGTGCTGGCGTCGGTGCGGCTGCGCTGAGTCGCCCGCCGGCCCACCTTGTAACAAGCCGCGTCACAGCTGAGACGGCAAGGGGGGGACAGCCGGGGTGACCGACGATCAGCGGCGGCCGATGCCGAACATGCCGCGCACGGCCTCGCGGGCGGCGTACTTCACGGCGTACTGGAAGGTGCTGGACTTCACGACCTTCTCGAACGTGCTGTCCTGGGGCTTGGCAGCCCTGGGCTTCGGGGCCGGCTTCGCGGTGTCCTTGGCCGCCTGCTCCTGGGCCTGCTTCTCGGCACCGGCCGACATCCGCGCCGCCAGCTTCTCGCTGGCCGACTCACGGTCGATCGGCTGGGAGTAGCGCGCATAGCCGGGGCCGGCCTTCACCGACGCGTCCATCGCGGCAGCGTCGGCCGGGCCCATCAGCGACTCCGGCGCGCGCAGACGGGTCCAGGCCACGGGCGTCGGAGCACCGCGCTCGTTCATCACGGTCACGATCGCCTCGCCGATGCCGAGCGACAAGATCACCTTGCCGAGATCGTCGTAGGACGAGGTGGGGTAGGTGTTCACCGTCTGCTTGAGCGCCTTGGCGTCGTTGGGCGTCGCGGCACGGAGCTGGTGCTGGACGCGGGAGCCGAGCTGGGCGAGCACCGCGTCGGGTACGTCGGTCGGGCTCTGGGTCACGAAGAACACCCCGACGCCCTTGGACCGGATCAACCGCACGGTCTGGGCGATCTGGTCGAGGAACGCCTTGGAGGCGTCGTTGAACAGCAGGTGCGCCTCGTCGAAGAAGAAGACCAGCTTGGGCTTGTCGACGTCGCCGACCTCGGGCAGGTCGTGGAAGAGATCGGCGAGCAGCCACATCAGGAACGTCGAGAACAGCGCCGGCCGGTCCTGGAGGTTGGGCAGCTCGACCATCGACACCATGCCGCGACCGTCGGGGGCGACCTGGAGCAGGTCGGACGACTCGAACTCCGGCTCCCCGAAGAACGTATCGGCACCCTGGGCCTCGAACGCGATCAGCTCGCGCAGGATCACGCCGGCCGTCGCCCCGGACAGACCGCCCAGCTCCTTCAGGTCGGGCTTGCCCTCGTCGCTGTTGAGGAAGTGGACGACGGCGCGGAGGTCCTCGAGGTCGAGCAACGGCAGGCCGGCCTGGTCGGCGTAGTGGAAGACCATGCCGAGGCTGGACTCCTGCGTCTCGTTGAGGCCGAGCACCTTGCTCAGCAACAGGGGGCCGAAGGACGTCATGGTCACCCGCAGCGGGATGCCGGTGCCCTGGCCGCCGAGCGCGTAGTAGGTGACCGGGAAGCCGGTGGCCTGCCAGGTCTGACCGACCGACCCGGCCCGGGCCTTGATCTTGTCGTCCTCGCTACCCGGCGTACTCATGCCGGACAGGTCGCCCTTGATGTCGGCGGCGAAGACGGGTACGCCGCTCGCGGACAGCTGCTCGGCCAGCAGCTGCAGGGTCTTGGTCTTGCCGGTGCCGGTGGCGCCGGCGACCAGCCCGTGCCGGTTCAGCATGCCCAGCGGGATGCGGATGTGGACGTCGGACAGCTCGGTCGCGTCGAGCATCAGCCCGCCGAGCTCGAGGGCGGCGCCCTCGAACCGGTAGCCGGCCGCGACGGCCTCGGCCAGGGGGCTCTCGGTCATGGGGGCAGCGTAGACGGAGGGACGCACAGGTGTGCTCAGTAGACTCCGCGCGTGATCTTCAAGCGGGTCGGGGACGATCGTCCGTACCCACCCCACGAGCTGACGTCCAGTGCGTGGGCCGCGCTCCCGCCGCGCCAGATCCGCCTCGACGAGCTGATCACCACCAAGGACACGCTCCGGCTCGACGCCCTGCTCGACGACGACTCGACGTTCTACGGCGACCTGTTCGCCCACGTCGTCCGGTGGCACGGGGAGCTCTACCTCGAGGACGGCCTGCACCGGGCCCTGCGCGCAGCCCTCCAGCAGCGGCAGGTGCTGCACGCCCGCGTGCACGAGGTGGTGGAGGCGTGAACTTCACCCAGCACGTGAAGACGCTGCTCACCCTCGCCGTCCTCGCGGTGCTCGTGCTGATCGGGGTCACCTGGGGCTGGTCGTCGCTGACCTCGCCGTTCCCGCACACCGCCTCGCAGGGGCCGTGCGCCACCACCACCCTCCAGCCCGGGGACCGGGTCTCGGCACCCAAGGTGGTCGTCAGCGTCTTCAACGCCAGCGACCGGGTCGGGCTGGCCGAGCGCACCATGTCGGAGTTCGAGGACCAGGGCTTCGGACCCGGCAGCGTCGGCAACGCCCCCAAGGGCACCGCGGTCGCGTTCGCCCAGGTCTGGAGCAAGAACCCCAACGACCCCGCGGTCCGGCTCGTGGTCAGCCGCCTCGGCAAGCTCGCCCACGTCATCAAGAAGACCCACAGCGGCCCGGGGATCATCGTGGTCGTCGGCACGAGGTTCCAGAAGCTGGTCCCCGGCCTGTCGTCGGTCAAGGTCGTCCAGCCGACCACGGTCTGCTCGCCGCCGACCGGCTGAGGCTCGAGCGGGCGCGGCGCTCCCTCGCACGTTCCGCCCCGGCGCGGGTCCACCGCCTTGCCCGCGAGCGGGCGCGGCGCTCCCTCGTACGTTCCGCCCCGGCTCCGCCGGGTCGGAACGTCCTCAGTCGAGCCAGCGGCCCAGCCGGCCGTGCGCGGACACCGTGCGCAACCGCTGCACCGTGCCCTCGCGCAGGCCGCGCGGGGTCACGATCAGGACGTCGTCACCGCGCCGCAGGACGGTACGCCGCTCGGGCACCATCGCCCGGCCGTCGCGCACCACCATCGACACCGACGCGCCCTCGGGGAGCCGCAGCTCGCCGACCTCGACGCCGTGCATCCGTGACACCGGGCTGATCGTCACCTGCAGCATGTCGGCCGCGACCCGCTCCAGCGGCGCCACCTCGAGGTCCAGCGAGCGCGGCTCGGAGCGCCGGGTCACGCGGAGGCGGTGGGCGACCAGCGGGAGCGTCGGTCCGGTCAGCAGCGTGTAGATCACGACCATCACGAAGACGATGTCGAACAGCCGCGCGGAGTCGGTCACGTGCTCCGCGAGCGGGATCGTCGCGAGCACGATCGGCACCGCGCCGCGCAGGCCGCCCCACGACACGAAGGCCAGGTCGCGCCAGGGCATCGGCTGCACGACGGAGCTGACCAGCACCGAGAGCGGCCGGGCCACGAAGGTCAGCACCATCCCGCCGACGAGGGCCAGGCCGACCGTCCCGAGCGAGATCCGGCCCGGCGAGAGGAGCAGCCCGAGCATCACGAACAACCCGATCTGGGCCAGCCAGGCCAGGCCCTCGGCGAACGACCGGGTGGCCGTACGGTGCGGGAGGTCGGAGTTGCCGAGCACCAGGGCAGCGAGGTAGATCGCGGCGAAGCCGGAGGCATGGGCGGTGGCGGCCGCGGCGTACGCGAACAGGGCCAGGCACAGCACCGAGAGCGGGTAGAGGCCGGACGACGGCAGGGCCGCACGCCGCATCAGCCAGGCCCCGCCGATGCCGACCGCCAACCCGATCAGCACACCCGCGGCGAGCTCGAAGACGACCACGCCCACCGTCGCCAGGGCCCCGTGCGCGGCCACCGAGCCGGTCGAGATCAGGGTGACCAGGACGACCGTCGGGGCGTCGTTCAGCCCGGACTCCGACTCGAGCACGCCGACCAGGCGCGGAGAGACCGGCAGCCCACGCAGTACCGAGAAGACCGCCGCCGCGTCCGTCGGCGAGGTGACCGCGCCCAACAGCACCGAGAGCTGCCACGGGAGCCCGAGCACGAAGTGAGCGGCGAGCGCGACGATGACGACCGAGACCGCGACCCCCACCGTCGCCAGGGAGAGCCCCAGGGGCAGCGACGGTCTCACCTCGCGCCAGCTCGTGGTCAGACCGCCCTCGGCCAGGATCACAGCCAGGGCCGCGAAGCCGAGGGCATGGGCCAGCTCGGCGTTCTCGAAGCGGATCCCCAGCCCGGACTCGCCGAGAGCGACCCCCATCAGCAGGTAGAGCAGCAGGCTGGGCAGGCCGGCCCGGGTGGAGACCCGGACGGCCAGTATCGCCAGAAGGGTGACTCCCGCCCCGATCAGCAGGAACGTGTCGAGCTGATGGACGTCGAACGTCACGGGGTGTCACCTCGCTGTAGAGCAGGGGCGGCGAGGCCCCAGCCTACCGGCCGGGTCGCTGCGCCGGTCTCGCCAGAAAGTCGGCGTGGGTGGTAAACCGGGAGCCTCCTCTCAAGCGATCACCTGACATGGCCAAGACCTTCCGGAGGCGAGCACCGGCCGTGCTCGACCTCGTCGACGAACCGCCGGGCGTCGTGGTCGCGCCCGCCACCGAGCCCGTCCCGTCGGCGGAGCCGTTCGAGGCCTTCTACCGCCGCGAGTACCCGCGCCTCCTGGTGCTGGCGCGGGCGCTCTCCGGATCGGCGGCCGCCGAGGACATCGCCCAGGAGTCGATGCTGGTGGCCTACCGGCGCTGGTCCCAGATCGCGGTGCTGGACAGCCCGGCCGGTTACGTCCGTGGGATCTGCCTGCACAAGGGACGGTCAACGACCCGGCGGCTGCTGGCCGAGGGTCGTGCCGTGCAGCGGTACGCCGTACGGCCGGTGGCGCGGCTCGACGACCTGGACCCGGACACCGAGCGCTACTGGGCCGAGGTGCGTCGACTCCCGCGCCGCCAGGCGCAGGCCACCGTCCTCTACTACGCGCTCGACCTGCCGGTGGCCGAGATCGCGACGACCCTGGGCTGTGCCGAAGGGAGCGTGAAGACCCATCTCTCCCGGGCCCGCGCCGCGCTCGCAGCTCGCCTGGCCGACACGGAGGAGCCCGCATGAGCATCCACGACCTCGCCCGGGCCGCGTCCGAGGACCTCCGCTCCCACACCGCGGCCGATGTCGACGCGGGCCTGGGCGCTTTGCACGTCGCGCACACGCGGCGGCAGCGCCGCTCGCGCGCGACGGCCGCACTCGTCGTCGCCGCGGTTGCCGCGGCGGCCTGGTGGGGCGGCGCCGGCTTCGGTCACCACGACACCACGCCCGACCCGGCGCCCCCCCGCCCGACACCGGGTCTTCAGCAACCCGTCTGCTCCGATCCGATGGTGACCTGCGACGGCCACCGCACCTACGACTTCGCCCTCCAGACCCCGGTCACCTGGCACATCCCGCGTGGGTACGGCGTGAACTCCGGCGCCGGCGCGACCGTCCACTTGGCCGAGAGCTATGCGCACAGCGGATCCGCCGGTGTTTCCGTGCTGGAGGGTGTGGTGGCGGCCTCACCCGCATCCCTCGCGGCGCCCGGCGTCCCTGCCACCCCCGGCGGCTTCATCCACTGGCTGGCGGCCCGGCCTTACCTGCGGGCCACGTCGCTGCGTCGTACGACGATCGACGGGCGCCCTGCCTGGCAGGTCCGGGTGGCCGTGAGACCGCACCACGGCCATGGCCCCGGCAGGTGCGCGACCTCGCCGTCGGGTCAGCCCTGTCATCCGGTCACCTTCCAGGACGGCGCGGTCACCGGCATCTGGGGCGACATGACCGCCGAGTACACCGCGTTCGACCTGCCGGTCTCCGGCACCGCCGTGGTGTGGTCGTGGGCGTTCGGCCACGACACCCGGGCCCTGACCCACAACCAGACGGTGGTCCGCGGGCTCTCCTGGCCTTCCGGCTGACATCGGGGCTGACGGTTCCCGCCTCTCTCCACAGGCGGGAACCGTCAGGTTTTGCCCCGGCGACGGGGCGGGCCGCGTCCTGCGCAGGGCTCCACGCCCGGGCCGGCGCGAACTCGGGAGGATGCGATGTACGGCGACACGACGGTGATCCGTGGCCTGGCCCGGCGGCTGCGCGACCAGGGGGCGGACATCCGGGCCGAGGCCGAGTCCCTGGCCGCGCACGCCGAGTCCGTCGCGTGGTCGGGCCTGGCCGCCGATGCGATGCGTGGCCTGGCCCACGCCCACGCCGGTGACCTGCGGCAGTGCGCGGTCCGGCACGCGGATGCCGCCGAGGCCCTCGAGCGGCACGCCCGCGAGGTCGACCGCATCGAGGAGTTGATCGCGGACATCGAGCGTCGCGCCAGTGCCTTGCTCCGCAGTGCCGGGCACGCCCTAGGCGGGCTCGCCCACGCCCTCTCCCACGTCGTACCCGACCCACTGGAGCACTGGGCGCGCCATTTCGTCGCGCCGCCGCACGGGAGCATGGAGTGGCTCGACGTCCACGTTCCGGGTGCGTCGTGACCACCCTCCGGGTCGACCTCGATCTGGCGACCACCGACCCGTCGGCGAGCGCGCGGGTGCATGTCGGGTACGCCCTGAGCGGGTCGCGCGTCGCGGGCGTCGTCGTGCACGGGACCGGGCGGGTCGAGGTGCTGAGCCTCGAGGTCGGCCAGTGGCGGCGCGAGCTGGAGGGCCGTCTGAGGCTGCCGGCCCCGGCCCGGGTGCGGCCCGCGCCGGCGTGCCTCCTCGAGCTGCCGTGGGACCTGTTGGTCGGCACCGCAGCGGCGCTGTCCGGCCGGCGGCCCGAGGTGTACGACGAGCTCGTGGCGCGCGACGCCGGGGCAGTGCGGGCCGACGGCACGGTGCTCGACCTGGGCGCGACCCACCAGCAACTGCGGCGCCTCCACCACGGTGTGCAGGCCCGCCTGCAGGCCGTGGGCTCGGGCGGCCGGCGCGGCCGCTTGCGGGTCGGCTTGGCCTCGTGGCTGCTCTTCGGCGACGGGTGGCGCGAGCTCGCTCCCTACGCTGGGCGGTCCGCGCTCGGTCGCCCGAGGGCCATGGTCCGGGTCGAGTCCCGACGACCTGCGGACCTGGCCGCGCTGGTCGCCCGCTGGGCCGTCGAGGTGCGGGCATGAGCAGGGCGCCGATCACGAAGGTCACGGGTGGCGTGGGCGGCCTGGCGGCGAGCTATGCCCACGTCCGCGCCCTCGCCGACCGATTCGACACGGCCGGCGACCGGATGCGCGGCTGGGCGGCGACCGGCGGGCGCACCCTCGCCGATCCCGACCTGATGGAGTCGGCGGTGCTCTCGCCGGTGACCTTCGCCGCGGCCGAGGAGAAGGTGCTCGCGGCCACCACGGGCAGCCACGGCATCCTCGTCGAGTCGGTCGTCTACGAGGCCGACGCCCTGCTGGTGCGCGCGACCGTCGACGCGTTCGAGGAGTGCGACCGCCTGGTGGACCGGTCCTTCGCGACGCTCGACTACCTCACCGGCCGGGCGCTCGGCTACACGGTCGCCGAGTCCGCGCCGTACCTCCTGCTCGCCGGGCTGCTCGCGCTCCGCCTCGACCCCGGACTCGCCACCGAGCTCGAGGGTGAGGCCGTCGGGCACCCCGAGGCCGTGCAGCACCTCGTCGGCGGGAGCGGCGGCCTGCTCGACGGTCTGCTCGCCGGCTTCCTGCCGGCCGGCGTGCTGGGGCTGGCCGCGTTCCACCCGACCACCGGAGCTGCAGCGGCCACGCTCGCGGCGCTGTACGGCGACGAGGGTCCCGCCCGGGTGCACCGGCGTCGCGACCTGTCGGTGCCCCTGGCCACGACGCCGCCGGACAGCCTGGCCGCTCTGGTCCGCCACCTCCGGCAGACCAGCGACCTCTCTCCGGCGGACCGACCCGGTGACCAGGGCACGATCGAGGTGCAGACCCTGCACGGTCCCGACGGGAAGGTCCGCTACATCGTCTACCTGCCCGGCACCGACGACCTCGCCACGACCCCCTTCGATCAGGACGGCGACGTGCGCGACCTCGCCACCAACCTCGACCTGATCGCCGGCCACGACACGACCTACCAGCAGGGGATCGAGGAGGCGATGCGCCGGGCCGGGATCGGGCCCGATGACCCGGTGCTCCTCGCCGGCCACAGCCAGGGCGGGATGGAGGCGGCCGCGATGCTCGGCAACGGGTCGGCGTTCCACGTGACCCAGGTGGTGACTGCGGGCGCGCCGACCGCGCAGGTGCACGGCTTCCCACCGGGGAGTCACGTGCTCTCGCTGGAGAACCACGGCGACGTCGTACCCCTGCTCGACGGCGTCGACAACCCCGACTCGGTGCAGCAGGTGACGGTGCAGTTCGACGACCACGAGGCCTCCCTCGCCGGCAGCCACGACCTCGCCCACTACGTGCGTGGTGCCGCGGCCGTCGACGCCTCGAGCGACCCGTCGCTGCAGGCAGCGCTGGGCAGCCTGCGCGGGCACGGCTTCCTCGGCTCCGGCGGTACGGCGTCGAGCCAGGTCTTCCAGATCACCCGCTGAGGGGTTTGGCACACTGACCCTGGGGTAGGGACCCCACACCCCCCGAAGGAGCATGCATGTACGGCGACACCCTGGTCATGCGCAAGCGTGCGGGCCAGCTACGCGAGCAGGGCGCCGACATCCGGGCCACCGCCGACCAGCTGGTCGCGCGCAGCGAGGCCATCGCGTGGCGCGGCCGGGCCGCCGACGCCATGCGCGAGCGGGTCAAGGAGCGCGCCCACCACCTGCGCGCCGCGGCCTACGCCCACGACACCGCCGCCGACTCGCTCGAACGCCACCTCGCCGAGGTCGACCTGCTCAAGGAGTCGATCGGCGAGACCGAGCGCCGGCTCTCCCACGACCTGGCCGAGGCCCGGTCCCGGCTCGAGGCGGAGGACGACGGCCACGCCGAGGACGACCCCGTCACGGACCGCGACCGGATGCTGGCCGCCGTGGAGCCCCCGCCGACCGGTCACGCGCACTGGCTGACCCTCGAGCTCCCAGGGCGCTGACGATGGCCACCATCGACCTCGGAAACCCGCCGCCGCCCGCGGCGGACCTCCTCGATGCCCTGCCCCGCCGCGTGGCACTGACGTTGCCTGAGCTGCAGCTGGCCGCCGAGCGGGCCGGCGGTGCGCCGCTGCCCTTCGTGGTCAGCGAACCGGCCCAGACCGGCGCGCTCGAATGGCGGCTCGGGGTGAGCCGGACCTCCGCCCAGGACCAGGCGTACGCCACGACCCTGGCGGCGCTGAACGATCCCGCTGACACGCTGCGTCGGCGCGGCCTGCTCTCCGGTGACGCCCTGGATGACGGCCTGGCCGGGGCGCTCGGCCTGCTCGCCACGCCCCGCGTCGCCGTCGACCTCGACGTTGCGGTCGACGGTGCCCACGCCCATGCCTGGCACCGCGAGGCCGACGGCGCGGTGGCAACGCTGGCCACCCTCGACGGAGTGGTCTTCGAGCTGGCGTGGTTCGCCGCCTCCTCCTGGGCCGACGAGCTCGCCCGAACGGCGATGCTGCCCAGCGACCGGTCCCTGCGCGGCACCGCTCTGCCAGACGTGATCGACGTGCCCTTCGAGCTGCTCGACGCCGCCAGCGAGGCCGTCCGCAGCTCGAGGTCCGACCTGCTGCCCGTGCTGGCGGCCCGGCACTCCGGCTCGTCGGTCGACGCCGACGGGCGCCCGATCAGCGACGTCGAGCTCACCTCCATGCTCACGGCCCTGATCATCGACACCCGCGGGCGACTGCGTGCGCTCGGAGCCGACGTGTCGGGCCACGAGACCACCGTCGTCGGGGTGGTGTCGTGGGTGCTGCTCGCCGACGGGTGGCGCGCGTTTCGGCCGCGACGTACGGGCGACGACCACCGCGTCGAGGTACGGCGGGTCGAGCCGACCGATCTCGCCGGCGACCTGGCCTTCGTGCTGGCGGAGGTGGTCGCAGGATGAGCGACCGCACGAGCACCGAGGCCTCGGTGAGCCCCGACCGCTACGACGAGATGCTGCGGCTCGCCGACCTGTTCGAGACGACCGCCGAGGATCTCCGGGCCCGGGCCCGGCTGGGTGTCGAGGTGCTGGGCGACGATGACGTCTCCGACTCCGAGGCGCTCTCGCGGGCGACGTACGCGACGGCCGCCGACGACATCCGCGCGGCAACCAGCGGCAGGCACGGCGTGCTCACCCGCTCGATCGAGCTCGATGCCGATGCGCTGGTGGTGCGCGCCACGGTGCTCACCTACCGCTGGATCGACGAGCTCCAGAACGCCGCCTACCGCACGCTCGGCTCGATCGCCGGTCGCGCGATCGGCTACCTCGCGCCCGAGGTGGCCCTGGGTGGGGCGATCGTCTCCGCCGGCCTGATCGAGACCGACGCGGTCGAGCGCGACGGCGTCGCGTCCTACCTCAGCGACCTCGCCGAGAACAACCCCGACCTCCTCGACCACATCACGGCCGGCGGCGGAGGGCTCGTGGAGAGCCTCCAGCTGCGCTCGATGCTGACCGCCGGCGTGCTCGGCGGCGAGACCGGCCTGCTGGCCGCGGCCGGCGGCCTCCGGGGCGCGGGCATCGAGCCGTTCCCGGACGACACCGCGGCCGCCGTCCGCGACATCGCGGGTGGCTTCGTGCAGCCCGAGCGCGCCATGCCTGAGGCGCCGACCGAGCTGTCGGGCGCGCTGCCGCAGGGGCTGGCGGGCCTGCTCACCAACCTCGGTGCCACCGCCAGAGGGGTCGGTGTCCACCGGATCTCGGACAACCGCTACATCGCCTACCTGCCCGGCCCCGACGGTGGCCGATCGGCCCGGCTACGGCTCGTCGGCGGAGACCTCTCGTCGTACTCCCGGAAGGTGCGCGAGACCCTCGACCGCGTGATCACCGAGCCCGACGCACGGGTGATGCTGGTGGGCAGCGGACCCGGTGGCCTGGTGGCCGCGGAGCTCGCTGCTGGCCGGCCAGAGACCCGCTTCACGATCGAGCAGGTCGTGACCGCCGGCTCTCCGAGTGCGCAGGCGCCGCGACTGCCCGAAGGCGTCCGGATGCTCTCGCTCGAGGACCGCACCGACCCGGTCGCCCTGCTCGGCTCCCTGATGAACGCCGAGGCGACCAACCGCCTGACCGTGGTCTTCGAAGGCGGTCAGACCGACGTGGCGGATCCCTACCTGGCCGGCGCCCGGGCCGCCGACCAGGCCGCCCACCCCGAGCTGCGTGCCGAGCTCGACCGCCTCGTGGAGCTCGGCTACCTCGCCGGCTGAACCCCCGGCTCGGCTCAGGCCAGGTCGTGCACGAACTCCCCGAGCTGGGTCAGGTTGCGGCACTCCACCATCGTTACGACGTCGGCATAGGCCGTGGCCGCCGAGTCACCGGTGTCCCAGTGCCGGGGGTGCTCGGGGTTGAGCCAGTAGGCATGCCGGGCCCGGCCTGCCAGCTCGCGGAGCACCGGCACGCTCAGGTCGCTGTAGTTGGAGCGCGCATCGCCCAGGATCAGCAACGAGGACTTCGGGCCGAGGGCGTCGGCGTGCTCCGCGGCGAACGACGTGAAGGCCCGGCCGTAGTTGGTGCGCCCCCACAGCGCGGCCTGCCCGGTGCGTGCGGCGAGGTCGGCCAGCACCTCCGCCGGGTCGGCGCCGGGGCGGAACACGTCGGTCACCTCGTGCACCTGGTCGACGAACGTGAAGGCCCGCACCTTCCCGAACTGCTCGCTCAGGGCATAGACGAGCATCAGCGTGAACTGCGCGAAGTTCGCGACCGAGCCGCTCACGTCGCACAGCACGACGAGCTCGGTGCGGTGCGGCCGCTTCGGCTTGTGGTGGGTGGTGAGGGGTACACCGCCCGTGGAGACCGAGGCGCGGACAGTACGCCGGAAGTCGAGCGGCCCGCGGCGCCGGGAGTGGCGCTCGCGGGCCAGTCGGGTCGCCAGCCGACGGGCCAGGGGGTAGATCTCGCGGCGCATCTCGACCAGATCGGTCTTGCGTGCGGCAGTGAAGTCGAGGCGGTCGAGGCTGGGGCGTACGGCGACCTGGGCCACGTGATCGGGGCCCTTCTCCTCCGCGATCCGGCGCCGGGCCTCGGCCTCGACGAGCGCGGTGAAGACGCCGACCCGGCGGTCGGCGCGCCGGCGCGCCTCGTCGTCGAGGCGCCCGATGCCCACCAGCGCGGCCACCACCTGGTCGACCAGGGTCTGCGGCGCGACCCGCTGGAGCGTGGTGTACGCCGACCAGCTGGACAGCCCCGGTCCGCGCCCGCGCATCGCGCCGAACCGGCCGACCGCTTCGGTCGCGAGCCGCTGCAGCATCGCGTCGTTGCCGGCGACGAGCGCGTCGACCAGGTCGGCACGCAACGCGTCGAGGGCCGGGCCGCTGTCGCGACCCTGCTCCGGCCCGGCCCCCTGGCCCTCGGCGCTGTCCGCGCCACCGTCCGCGCCGAGGTCGCCGACGCCCCCACCGACCAGGCGCGGGAAGTAGAGGTCGAAGAGCGACTCGAAGGTCGGCCGCTGCGCCGGCCGCTTGACCAGCGTGGCGGCGTAACCCTGCCGGATCGCCTCCCGGTCGCCCCAGTCGAGCACGCTGAACGCGGCGATCGCGTCGAGGTCCTCGGCCAGCGACACCGGGACCCCCGCCCCGCGCAGCGCCTCGAGGAAGGCGATGTGCGTGCGGAGCAGCCCGCTCTCGTGCCCGCTCATCGCGGGAGCCTGAGCTCCTTGACCGCCCGCTCCTGGTCGGAGGCGTGCTTGAGAACGACGCCGAGCGTGTCGGCCACGGCGCGCTCGTCGAGGTCGCCGATCTCGAGAGCCACCAACGTGCGCGCCCAGTCGACGGACTCCGCGATCGACGGTGCCTTCTTCAGCTCGAGGTCGCGCAGCCGGCCGACCGTGTCGACGACCTGCCGAGCGATCCGCTCGTCGAGGTCGGGCACCTGGCCGCGCACGATCTCGCGCTCCCGCTCGGCGTCGGGGTAGTCGAGATGGAGGTACAGACAGCGGCGCTTGAGGGCCTCGGAGAGCTCGCGGCTCGCGTTCGAGGTGAGGACGACGTAGGGCTTGCGGACGGCGACCAGGGTGCCGAGCTCGGGGATGGTGACCTGGAAGTCGCTGAGGATCTCCAACAGCAGGCCCTCGACCTCGACGTCGGTCTTGTCGACCTCGTCGATCAGCAGCACGGTCGGCTCGTCGCGCCGGATCGCGGTCAGCAGGGGGCGTGTCTGCAGGAACTCGTCGGTGAAGATGTCGTCGTGGGTCTCCTCCCAGGCCTGGTCGCCTGCGGCCTGGATCCGGAGCAGCTGCTTCTTGTAGTTCCACTCGTAGAGCGCCCGCGCCTCGTCGAGACCCTCGTAGCACTGGAGCCGCACCAGCCCCGCGCCGGTCGCGGCGGCCACGGCCTTGGCGAGCTCGGTCTTGCCGACACCGGCCGGCCCCTCGACCAGCAGCGGCTTGTCGAGCGCCCCCGCCAGGAACGAGGTCGTTGCGGTGGCGGCGTCCGCGAGATAGCCCTGCGCGGCCAGTCGCTCGCGGGCATCGGCGGGTGAGGAGAACCAGGCGGAGCTCACCCCACGAGCATAGGAGTCACGCGTCAGAACGCCCCGTGCCGACCCTCGCCGCCGACGAAGCGGCGGGCACCCTCGGCACCGCCCGCCTCGAGCGACCGAACGCCGTACCCCAGCTCGCGGGCCATCGCCGCACCCTCCTCGAGGCCGTACTGCTCGAGGGCGGAGAGCCGGTCGTTGCGCAGTCAGGCCTGGGGGAAGGCCGCCAGCTCGGCCGCGAGAGCCTCGGCGTGGGTGCGGGCGGTGCCGGACGGGACGACACGGTCGACCAGGCCGATCCGCTCGGCCTCGTCGGCGCTGACCGCCCGCCCGGTGAGGATCAGGTCGAGCGCGCGGCCGGTGCCGACCAGCCGCGGCAGCCGCACCGTGCCGCCGTCCATCAGCGGCACGCCCCAGCGCCTGCAGAAGACGCCGAACGTCGCGTCCTCGGCGGCCACCCGCAGGTCGCACCACAGTGCCAGCTCGAGGCCGCCGGCGACGGCATACCCCTCGACCGCCGCGATCACGGGCTTGCCGAGCCGCAGCCGGGTCGGACCCATCGGGCCGTCACCGTCCGGCTCGACCCGGTTGTCCCACGCCTTGAGGTCGGCGCCCGCACAGAACGTGCCGCCCGCACCCGTCAGCACGGCCACCGCTTGGCTGTCGTCGGCGTCGTACGCCGTGAACGCGGCCACGAGCTCGTCGGCCGTCGCGCGATCGACGGCGTTGCGAGCCTGCGGCCGGTCGATGACGACCGTCGTCACAGCTCCGTACACCTGCACCAGCACGCTCATCACTCCAGCGTAGGACCGGGGGTGCGGAGTCGACAGGGCGCGACGGTCAGGCGTCGTGGCGGATGGTGGTCACCGGGATCTGGAAGTGCTTGAGCCGGTGCTCGAGGTCCTGGTGCAGCCAGGACGAGAGGTGGTGCGGCGGCACGTCGAGCAGGATCTCGTCGACGGGCTCGCTGAACAGCGTCTCCTCGA
>JAWWPM010000052.1:0-2926 GCA_033854915.1 Nocardioidaceae bacterium | reverse complement strand
GTCGACTTGCCGGTGCCGTTGTCACCGACCAGCGCGGACCTCCCGCGCGGCACCTGGAGGTCGAGGCCGGAGAACACCGGCGTGCCGTCCGGCCAGGCGAAGGACAGGGCGGACAGGGAGAGCGCGGGGGCAGGCATGGAGACCTCGGGACGTCGTGGGCGAACCACCCGCCGACGGCGGGCTTCACGGGCGTCGTTCAGATCTCCACGCCGAGCATCATGGAGGAGCCGCCGGGTCCCGGACAACCGGTTTTCGCGGGGACCGTCGGGTAGGGTCGCGGACGGGCACAGCGTCGTGCCGGCCATGGACTCCAGCACGTGAACACGAGTACAGGGGATCGCCGTCGTGACCCAGCCCGCAGACGCAGCCGCCGCGCCCCCCGAGGTGCTGCCCGTCGTCCTGATCGCCGAAGAACTCTCCCCGGCCACCGTCGAGGCGCTCGGCCCCGACTTCGAGATCCGGCACTGCGACGGCGCCGACCGGGCGGAGCTGCTGGCCGCGATCGTCGACGCCGACGCGATCCTGGTGCGCAGCGCGACCCAGGTGGACGCCGAGGCGCTGGCGGTCGCCAAGCGGCTGAAGGTGGTGGCCCGGGCCGGGGTCGGTCTCGACAACGTCGACGTCCGCACCGCCACCCAGAGCGGCGTGATGGTGGTCAACGCGCCGACCTCCAACATCGTCAGCGCGGCCGAGCTGGCCGTGGCGCTGATGCTGGCGGCGGCACGGCACATCAGCCCGGCCCACGCGGCGCTGCGCCAGGGCGCGTGGAAGCGCTCGCGCTACACCGGGATCGAGCTCTACGAGAAGACCGTCGGCATCGTCGGCCTGGGCCGGATCGGGGTTCTGGTCGCACAGCGGCTGAGCGCGTTCGGCATGCACGTGATCGCCTTCGACCCCTACGTGCAGGCCGGCCGGGCCGCGCAGATGGGGGTGCGGATGGTGACCCTCGACGAGCTGGTCGCGGAGGCCGACTTCATCAGCGTCCACCTGCCGCGCACGGCGGAGACCGTCGGCCTGATCGGAGCCGAGCAGCTGGCCCGCGCGAAGCCGAACCTGGTGCTGGTCAACGCCGCCCGTGGCGGGATCGTCGACGAGGCCGCGCTGTACGACGCGCTGAAGACCGGCCAGATCGCGGCCGCCGGGCTCGACGTCTTCACCGAGGAGCCGTGCACCGACAGCCCGCTCTTCGAGCTGGAGAACGTGGTCGCCACGCCGCACCTCGGCGCGTCCACCGACGAGGCCCAGGAGAAGGCCGGGATCGCGGTGGCCCGGTCGGTGCGGCTGGCGCTCAGCGGCGAGCTGGTCCCCGACGCGGTCAACGTCCAGGGCGGCGTGATCGCCGAGGACGTCCGCCCGGGCATCCCGTTGACCGAGAAGCTGGGCCGGATCTTCACCGCGCTCGCGGGCGAGGTCGCGCAGCAGGTCGACGTGGAGGTGCGCGGCGAGATCACCGAGTACGACGTGAAGGTGCTCGAGCTGGCCGCGCTCAAGGGGATCTTCTCCGACGTGGTCGAGGACCAGGTGTCCTACGTCAACGCGCCGTTGCTGGCGGCCGAGCGCGGCACCGCCGTACGCCTGGTGACCGACCCCGAGAGCCCCGACCACCGCAACCTGATCACGATCCGCGGGACGCTCGCCGACGGCACCCAGCTGAGCGTCTCCGGCACCTTGGTCGGGATCGCGCAGCGCGAGCGGCTGGTGGAGGTCAACGGCTACGACGTCGACCTGGAGCCGACCGACCACCTGGCGTTCTTCACCTACGAGGACCGGCCGGGCATGGTCGGCACCGTCGGCCAGATCCTCGGCGAGGCGTCGGTGAACATCGCCGGCATGCAGGTCTCGCGGGACGCCAAGGGTGGTCAGGCGCTGGTCGCGCTGAGCGTCGACAGCGTGATCCCGCCCGAGGTGCTCACCCGGATCAGCGAGGCGATCGACGCCGACCAGGTGCGCGGGGTCGACCTCACCGAGTAGCCGCCGGGTCAGGCGACGACCGGCGTCCGCCGGTCGTCGGTGCGGCGGGGCCGGCCGCGTGACGGGGCCCGGGACCGCAGCTCGTCCCAGGCCAGGCGCAGCCGGCCGATCGCCTCGACCAGCACCTCGGGCGGCTGCGTGAGCGGGATCCGCAGGAACCGGTCGAAGCCGCCTTCCGGAGCGAAGGCGGGACCCGCGGCGAGCAGCACGTCGTAGCCCTCCGCGACCAGGGTCAGCTCGGTCGACACCGGGGCCGGCAGCTCGCACCAGAGCATCAGCCCTCCGCCAGGACTGGCGACCTGCCACTCCGGGAGCTGCTCGGCGATCGCGGCCAGCGCGGCCGACCGGCTCGGACGCAGCCGCCGGCGGCGCTCCGCCAGCAGCTCGTCGGGCCGGGCGAGCAGCTCGACCGCGACCAGCTGCTCGAACAGCGCGGCGCCGAGGTCGAGGCTCAGCCGGGCCTTGAAGACGGCTGTGACCAGGTGCTCGGGGGCGCGCACCCAGCCGATCCGCAGCCCACCCCAGAACGGCTTGCTCAGGCTGCCCAGCGAGACCGCACCCGGTGCGTGCGCCGCGAACGGCAGCGGCATCGGCACCGGGTCCAGCCGCAGCTCGACCAGCGACTCGTCGACGATCGTCGTGCAGCGCGCCCGGGTCAGGGCGCTCCCGATCCGGGCCCGGTCGTCGTCGGGCATCAGGGCACCGGTGGGGTTCTGGAAGTCGGGGATCAGGTACGCGAGCGCGGGCCGGAGCTGGCGCACCGTGGCCGCCACCTGCTCGGCGTCCCAGCCGCGGTGGTCGACGTCGACGCCGGCGATCCGGGCCCCGGCGTGCTGGACCGTCGCGATCGCGTTCGGGTACGTCGGGCTCTCCAGCAGGGCGCGGTCGCCGGGCCTGGCGACGGCGCGCGCGGTGACCGCGAGCCCCGCCAGCGCGCCCGGCACGACGATCACCT
>JAWWPM010000051.1:0-2597 GCA_033854915.1 Nocardioidaceae bacterium | reverse complement strand
GCACCCGGGCGCCGGCGGACGTCGTTGTAGAGCACGCGGAGGCTGATCCCGGGCAGCCGCGTTGCCATGAAGAGCGAGGACAGTGCGGCCAGGAGCATGGCGCAGGGGACCGGGAAGACATACGCCCACGCAGGCCCGTCGAAGAGCCCGACCAGCCAGACACCCAGCAGGGCCGCTGGGCCGGTGACCGAGCTCGCCCAGACCCGCTTGGTGACCTCGCCCAGCGCGATCAGGATGCGGTCGCCGATCAGCAGGACGATCCACAGGCCCATCGAGACCGACACCGAGATCACCGCGAAGTCCATCGGGAACGGGTCGGGCTGCTGCCGCCCGAGCAACCGGCTCCAGCCGACCCACGACAGGCCGACGGACAGGGCGATCAGCAGCGCCGCGCCGGCGAGGCAGGTGCGCATCGAGCGGGAGATGGCATCGTGGAACGCCGCAGGGCTCAGGGCGACGGAGTTGGCGATCCGGGCGCCCATCGCGGGCAGCACGAAGCTGGAGACGGTCGGGAGCGAGACCGCCAGCGAGACCGCCGCGAAGTCGGAAGCATCGAGGCGCCGGCTCATCAGCGCCCAGGCCAGGACGGTCGGGACGCCGCTGATGACGAGGGTGACGACCCGCACCATCGCGGTCGAGGCGAGCGCTCGGCCCCGGATCTCCCTGCTGCCGCGCGCGTTGCCGGTGCCCGCCTCCGCGTTGGCCATCAGGTGCCCGACTGGATGATCACGGGTCAACCGACCTCGCGCAGGTGGTCGGCGTGGCCGCGGAACCAGTCGACGGTGTCCGCGATGCCCTCGCGCAACGGGGTGTGGGCGGTCCAACCGAGGTCACGCAGGCGAGAGACGTCGAGCAGCTTGCGCGGGGTGCCGTCGGGTTTCGACGTGTCCCAGACCGTCTCGCCCTCGAAGCCCACGGCGTCGGCGACGAAACCCGCGATCTCACGGATGGTCGCGTCCTGGCCGGTTCCGACGTTCACCTGGCTGCCGTCGTCGTAGTGGTCGAGCAGGTGCAGACACGCGTCGGCCAGGTCGTCGACGTGCAGGAACTCGCGGCGTGGCGCACCACTCCCCCAGTTGGTCACGCTCGGCGCGCCGTGCTCGCGCGCCTCCTCGTAGCGACGGATCAGCGCCGGCAGCACGTGGCTGCCCGTGGGCGAGTAGTTGTCACCGGGTCCGTAGAGGTTGGTGGGCATGGCCGAGATCCAGGGCAGGCCGTACTGGCGGCGCACGGCCTGCACGCCGAGGATGCCCGCGATCTTGGCGATCGCATAGGCGTCGTTGGTGGGCTCGAGGTGGCCGCTGAGGAGGGAGTCCTCGCGGATCGGCTGCGGCGCGAGCCGCGGGTAGATGCACGAGGAGCCGAGGAAGAGCAGCCGCTCGACCCGCTGGGCCAGCGCCGCGTCGAGGACGTTGGTCTGGATCCGGAGGTTGTCGGACAGGAAGTCCACCGGGTGGCTGTCGTTGGCCATGATCCCGCCGACCTTGCCCGCCGCCAGGACGACGTAGCGCGGCCGGACCTGGTCGAAGAGGTCGAAGACGAGGTCGCGCTCACGCAGGTCGAGCTCTGCGGACGTCCGACCATGGAGGTCGGAGAAGCCCGCAGTCTCGAGCCGTCTCCAGATCGCGGAGCCGGCCATGCCGCGGTGACCTGCGACGTACGTCGTGGCGTCGCGGTCGAGTGGAGTCGGGATCGACCCGGTCACTGCTGACCGGGCCAGCCGGGGAGGTCCGGACGGTCGATCCACGGTCGGCCCTCGTGGGACAGGGCCTCGATGTCGGCGTCGACCATGATCTGGGCCAGGCGCGCGGCCTGGACCGTGGCCCGCCAGCCGAGCACCCGCTCGGCCTTGCCCGGGTCACCCTGCAGGGCGTCGACCTCCGAGGGCCGCAGGTAGCGATCGTCGAAGCGCACGTGAGCCTCCCAGTCGAGGCCGGCGTGGGCGAAGGCGGACTCCATGAACTCCCGCACCGAGATCGCACTGCCGGTGGCGAGCACGTAGTCGTCGGGCGCGTCGGCCTGCAGCATCCGCCACATGCCTTCGGCGTATTCCGGGGCGTAGCCCCAGTCGCGCACCGCGTCGAGGTTGCCGAGGTAGACGTGCTCGTCGAGACCCGCCTTGATCCGGGCCACGGCGCGGGTGATCTTGCGGGTCACGAACGTCTCCCCGCGGCGAGGGGACTCGTGGTTGAACAGGATGCCGTTGACCGCGAACAGACCGTAGGCCTCGCGGTAGTTGCGGGTCGCCCAGTAGGCGTAGACCTTGGCCACGCCGTACGGCGAGCGCGGGTGGAACGGCGTGGACTCGTCCTGCGGCGGAGGGGTGGCACCGAACATCTCCGAGCTGGACGCCTGGTAGTAGCGGCACTCCACCCCGGACATCCGCACGGCCTCCAGCAGCCGCATCGAGCCCAGCCCGGTGGTGTTGCCGGTGTGCTCGGGATCGTCGAAGGAGACCCGGACGTGCGACTGCGCCGCGAGGTTGTAGACCTCGTCGGGGTCGATCTCCCGCATCAGCTGGACCAGCCGGACACCGTCGGTGAGGTCGCCGTAGTGGAGGTGGAGCGGCGTGCCCTCCTCGTGCGGGTCGCGGTAGA
>JAWWPM010000050.1:0-4691 GCA_033854915.1 Nocardioidaceae bacterium | reverse complement strand
GCCCCGAGTGGTACGACGTGCTGCCGGACGAGCGCCGCAGCCACACCAGTGAGCTCGTCGCCTTCGACGAGCTCGCCGGAGCCCGGGTGGCCGTGATCGGGGGCCGGCAGAGCGCCTACGAGTGGGCCGCCCTGCTCTGCGACCACGGGGCGGAGCGGGTCGACGTCGTCCACCGCCACGACACTCCCGCCTTCGAGCGGGTCAGCTGGGCGTTCGTGAACCCCTACGTCGAGCAGACGCTCCATCAGCGCGGTTGGTGGCGCTCGCTGACGCCGGAGCAGCAGCAGTCGATCGCCCTGGAGTTCTGGCAGGTCGGCCGGCTCACCCTGGAGCACTGGCTGGTGCCGCGCCTGCGACCCGAGGTCGTGCACTCTCATCCACGGACCGAGGTGGTGCAGGTCGACGTCGGAGACGCCGTACGCCTCACGCTCTCCGACGGCGACGTGCTCGAGGTCGACCACGTCACCTGTGCGAGCGGCTACGCCGCCGACCTGGCCGCCGTGCCCTATCTGGCCGGTGTGCTCGAGGCAGTGAGCGTCACCGACGGCTTCCCCGACCTGTCACCGGGGTTCGAGACCACCCTGCCGGGGCTGTTCGTGACCGGGTTCGCCTCCACCCGCGACTTCGGGCCGTTCTACGGCTTCACCAAGGGCTGCCCGTCGGCCGCCCGGATCGCGGTGGACGAGATGCTCCGCTGAAGCGGTCGGCTCAGCCGGCGAGCACGGCGGTCAGCCGCTTCACGGGGGACTCGAGGTTGTACTGCTCGGCCAGCTTCTCGACGAGCGCGGGGTCGCGCGGCGCCGACGGGAGCGTCGCGTCGTACGACGCGAGGTCGATGTCGCGGGCCACGGCCACCACCGTCGGCGCGACCTCGAGGTAGTCGGCGGCGTCGAGGATCCGGCGTCGGGGACCGGGTGACATCTCAGACTCGGGGTCGGCCGCGGCGGCGATGATGCCGTGCAGGTCGCCGAACTTCATCAGCAGCGAGGCCGCGGTCTTGTCACCGACGCCCGGCACGCCGGGCAGCCCGTCGGAGGCGTCGCCGCGCATGGTCGCGTAGTCGGCGTACTGGGCGGGGAGCACGCGGTACTTGCCGACGACGACCTCGTCGGTGACCCGCTCGTGGTTGCCGACGCCCTTGGCGATGTAGAGGATCCGCACCCCGGCCTTGTCGTCGACCAGCTGGAAGAGATCGCGGTCGCCGGTGACCACGTCGACCGGCATCGAGGCGCCGGTGGCGAGCGTGCCGATCACGTCGTCGGCCTCGTAGCCGTCGGCGCCGACCACGCAGATGCCGAACGCCGCGAGGACCTCCAGGATCACCGGCACCTGCACCTCGAGCGGGTCGGGGACCTCCTCGATGTCCGGCCTCGGGCCGGGGATGGCCGCCACGACCCGGTGCGCCTTGTACGACGGGATCAGGTCGACCCGCCACTGGGGACGCCAGTCGTTGTCCCACGCGCAGACCAGGTGGGTGGGCCGGTAGTCGCCGACGAGCCGGCTGATGAAGTCCATGAAGCCGCGCACCGCGTTGACCGGGGTGCCGTCGGGTGCCAGCACCTCCGGCACGCCGAAGAAGGCACGGAAGTACATCGACGCGGAGTCGAGGACCATCAGTCGCTGTTCGGTCGCCACGGGGCCAGAGTCTGCCTCATCCCTGCGCCATCGGGGAGCCGCATCGCGCTAGGGTCGGCGGCGTGGAGGAGACCGACCGCACCATCGTGCACCTGCTGGCCGCCGACGGGCGCATGTCCTTCACCGACCTCGGCAAGGCGACCGGGCTGTCGACCTCGGCGGTCCACCAGCGCGTGAAGCGGCTGGAGAAGCGCGGCGTTATCTCCGGTTACGGCGCCGCAATCGACCACGAGGAGCTCGGGCTCACGCTGACCGCGTTCGTCTCGATCACGCCGATCGACCCGTCCCAGCCCGACGACTACCCCGACCGGTTGCGCGACATCCGCGAGATCGAGTCGTGCTGGTCGGTGGCCGGCGACGAGTCCTATATCCTCAAGGTGCGGGTGGCCACGCCGTCGGCGCTGGAGGGGCTGATCGCCCGGATCCGTTCGGTGGCCAACGTGTCCACGCGCACCACGATCGTGCTCAGCACGCCGTACGAGAACCGCCCGGTCACCGGCTAGAGCTCAGCTGGTGAAGCCCGCGTGCACGTGGTCGTGGTGGGTGTTGTCGCTGAACCACTGGGGAGCGGCACCGAGCAGGTAGGGGCCACCGACGTTGTAGGAGCCGGCGTCGGCCACCGCGTGCATGTAGTCCTCGACCAGGCTCTTCGGCGTGCGCGGGTCGACAACGGCATGGCCGTCGATCGCCCAGGTGTCGAAGGCCCGGCCCTGCGGGTGGTCGCTGAGCCGCGTCGTACCGAAGACGTGGAGCGGGTGCCCGGTGCGCAGGACGCTGATGGACGGGCGGTGGGTGTCGGCGACGGCGAGCAGGGCGAGCAGCACCGAGTCGTGGACCCGGCCCGAGCGGATGTCGGCCGCTGCGGCGGGCGGGAGCGTGATCCGGTCGTCCTTCAGCACGCGGCGGGCGGCCGCGGTCGGGCTGGGCCGGGCCGGACCGGGGTGCGACGGGTGGATCGCGGTCACCCGCCAGGCCGTGCCCGACCGGCTCAGGCGGACGTCGTACGTGTGGCCGCCGGTGGTCGGTCGACCGCCCGCGGTGCTCCACGACCGGGTCACCACCAGCACGCTGGCGCTGTCGGCGAGCAGGCCGCCGTACTGCGCGTCGATCACCTGCAGCGCGCTGTCAGGCTTGTTGCCGGCCGCCTCGATCCGTCGTACGGCGGCGCGCTTGCAGCCCGGCACGAGCTCGCCCGGCCCGGGCCGCCAGGGCGTGACGGCGGGCAGGGCCGAGCCGGCTGTCGGAGTGGAGGGAGGGGCGGCAGTACGGGACGGGGTCGGCGAGACGGCGTCGGAGTGGGCGGCCCCGCCAGTCTCGGACTGCCCCGAGCAGCCGGAGGCGAGCACACCGAGACCCATGACCAGCACCGTCCGTCGCGGGACCTCCACCCGTCCAGCCTAGGCACCCCTCCGAGCTTCCGCGCCGGGCATCAGCTGTCGATTCCCCCGCCTGAGCGGGGGAGTTGACGCTTGTGGGGGACTGCAACCCCCAACAAGTGTCATGAAACCCCGATAACCCCTTCATCGACGGCTGGCCGCCCGACCTGCGAGTACGGCGCGGATCCGGCGGGCCGTGAGCGCCGGACGCGCCAGGTCCTCCCAGGTGATCCGGATGCAGATCCAGCCGGTGAGGAGGCAGACCAGCTCCTCACGCCGCTTCTCGCGCAGGACGACGTCGTCGAAGGTCTCGTCCTCGCGGCGCAGGCGCTGGTACTTGATGAGGCCGTCGAACTCGATGAAGACACCGAAGTCGGGGAGCGCGAAGTCGAGTGCTGCGACCAGGTTGCCGGCCTCGTCGTACACCTCGTGCTGAGGCGCAGGCTTGGGCAGGTGCTCACGCCACATCAGGTGCGAAAGCCGCGCCTCACCCGGCCACGCACAGCGCGGGTCGGCGAGCCTGACCACGAGGTCCGAGCGCAAGCTTCGGGGCCAGAACCGGAAACGTTCCACCAAGGTCGCGAGCTCCTCGTTTGTCGTCGCTCCCTGGGCGAGCAGCCAGTTGGTCGAAACCAGGGACGACTCCACGCTCGCCATCGTCGTGAGCTCGATGCAGGCGCGGCCTGCCGGCGACAACGGGATGCTGTGACGCGTGAGTACCTCCGCGACGGGCAGCGCTCCGCGATGGTGCACGACGCCAGCCTCGCGTCGGCCTGCGAGGCCGTCGGTGCGCGTCAGGTGCACCTCCGACAGATCCACGCTCCACGTCGGAGCGTCGTGCTCGAGGACCGACGACACGTGTGTCAGCACGGCGCTCGGGTGGGCGGTGCGCAGGACCGCCCGGGCAGTGGCGCGATGGCGCCCGGCTGCGTCGAACAGGTTCCAGGTGCTCGTGGGGATGAACGCGCCCCGGCGAATGCGATGCAGCTCGCCCCGGCGGACCAGCATGCGCAGGGTGCGGTCGTCGTACCCCTGTGCCAGAGCGTCCCGCCGCAGGAGGATGCCGAGATCGCCGTCCCAGTCGATGTCCATGTGACAGGGATATCCCGACCCGGGGCACTTCCGCCTCTGCGCATCGACAGCCTGTGGACAGCCGTGTCAGGACGTCGTACTGACGCGCTCATTCAGGGTCTAGTTGTTGGCCTCTGTTGGTGCTTGTTGGGGAATGCAGACCCCCACAAGCGCCAATTCCCCCGCCTAGGCGGGGGAATTGGCGATCCGATCCGAGCCCAGCCGATCCGGTCACATGCGTGGACCGGCGGCTGTCAGTGGGCCTGGAGGGCGGCGGTACGGCGTGAGGCCTCGGCGACCTCGGCGGCCTTGAGGGCGGACTCGTCGAGCCGGCCGTGCTCGGCCCACCACGCCTGCCCGGACTCGGGGAGGGTGTGGATCGGGTCGTAGTACTCATAGGTGCGCGAGAGCGCCTCGGGGTCGGTGGCCTCGATCGAGGTGCGGTAGTTCTTGGTCCAGTGGCTGATGCCGCGCTCGGTGTCGTAGGACGCCAGCTGGTGGATCCACCGCTTGCCGACGTAGGGCACGTCGCACACGATCCGGGGCGTCGCGAAGCCCGGCAGGTAGCCCATGATCGCGTGCTGCAGCCGCTGGGCGTCGGCGACCGAG